>DASVQK010000091.1:0-19973 GCA_036389105.1 Thermoleophilaceae bacterium | reverse complement strand
CCCAGCGGTCCCTGCGGCCCGACGGGCCCCTGCGGCCCGACGTCGCCCTGGACGCCCTGCGGCCCGATGTCGCCCTGCAGCCCCTGGATGCCCTGAAGTCCCTGAATGCCCTGGATGCCCTGCGGGCCGATGTCGCCCTGCGGCCCCTGCGGCCCGACGTCGCCCTGCAGACCCTGCGGTCCGGCCTGGCCCTGCGGCCCGGTGGGGCCGGCCGGCCCGACGTCGCCCTGGGGGCCCTGGGGGCCGATGTCCCCCGCGGGCCCGGCGGGGCCGACGTCGCCCTGCGTGCCCTGAGGCCCGGCGGGGCCGGTCGCGCCGATCTGGCCCGGCACGCCCTGGGGTCCGGCGGGGCCGGTCTCGCCCTGGTCGCCCTGAATGCCCTGAATCCCCTGCGCTCCGGCCGCACCGACGGCGCCGTCGTCGCCCTTGGGCCCGTGTGCGCCGCGTTCGCCCGCCTCGCCCTGCTGGCCGGCGGCGCCGTCGTGGCCGGGCAGGCCGGGGGCGCCGGCCGCTCCGGGCTTGCCCGCGCCGGCACGGCCGCGCAATCCCGCCGGGCCGGGCAGGCCGGCCGCGCCGCGCCGGCCGCGGCCGCCGCGCAGTCCACGCGGACCGGTCAGCTTCGGCATCGACTCGAGGGCGCGAGCCAGCTCGGCCCGCGAGATCCTGCCGTCGCCGCCGCGGATCTTGAAGGTCTGGATCGGACGCTGCCGGCGGCACCCGCGTTGCGGCCGGCTGCGCCCGGACGCCTTGTCGGACTTGCCCTTTCCGCAGCTGACCGAGTCGAACTTCACGGGCTCGCGCTTCAGCGCGCTGCCCTCGGCCATGAGCGAGGTTGCGAGGACCACGCCCACGAAGAGCGTGGACAGCCCGGCGACAGTGCGGCGAAACCACGCCGATCGCGTCCAAGGAAACATCAGGGACTTATCGGCTGGTGAAGCCGGTTCTTGACGTGTTTCGCCGGCTACGCGCCCGTGCGGGCGCTCAGGTCAGTCGCACTTGTCGACCGCGCGGGCCCTTTCCTTGACGAATGAGACCTTCAAAGGCCCGGATGAAGACCTGTCCTTCGTCACGAAGGCGGTGACCGCGACCGCCGGGTATTTGGCCTGCGCCGCCTCGACGCAGGCGCGCTTCCCGGTGTCGGACGCGACGTTCGAGAGCGCGATGGCGCCGACGATCGCGCAGACGCCGACCACCAGGCCGAGCAGGGGCAACATGCTCCTCGATCTCTCCGTGCGAGCCATCGAGCCGCTTGTTCCACGGCGCCCGCGCCGATCCTGCAACGCAAAGCCGACTACCCTCTGTCGCAGGTTCCACCGCCGGGTGCTCGCGGTCCCCGCACCCTCCTGTGGTCAGGATCCAACGGGGCCAGCGAGGACGAGGACATGACCGAGCAGACTCCTCCTGTGGAGACAGGGCAGCCGGCCAAGCGCGGCGAGGCAGCTTGGAAGGCCGAGAAGGAGCGCATCGCGGCTCGCAACCAGCAGGCCCGCAAGGCCGGCAAGGAGCAGCGTGCCGCCCAGGAGCGCCAGGCGGCCGAGCGCCGCCGCGACGCCGACCTTCGCGACGCCGCCGAGGTGCGCGCGAAGTTCGGCAGCCGCTAGGGAGCGCCTACGCCGCCCGCGCGGGGCGCCGCGGACGGCGGCCGCGCTGCCGCGAGCGGCCCATGCCCGTCGGGAGGGAGAGCTCGCGCGCGATGCCCTCGATCAGCTTGGCCTGATCGGCCGCCACGAAGGTGACGCCCATGCCGCTCCGGCCCGCGCGCCCCGTGCGCCCGACGCGATGCACGTAGCCCTCGCGGTCCGCGGGAGCGTCGTAGTTGATGACGTGCGTGATGTCGTCCACGTTGAGGCCGCGCGCGGCCACGTCGGTGGCCACGAGGGTGTCGATGCTGCCGGCCCCGAACCGTGCCAGCGCGCGCTCGCGCTGCCCCTGCGACTTGTCTCCGTGCATGGCTACGGCCTCGATGTCGCGCGAGCGCAGCCGCTTGACCAGGCGGTCGGCGCCGCGCTTGGTGCGTACGAACACGAGCGTCCGGCCGCGCACCCGGTCGCGCAGCTCGTGCACGAGGGCGTCCAGCTTGCCGTCGTGGCCCACGCGGACGAAGCGGTGCTCCACCTCGGCGTGCCGCTCGCGCCTGGGCGCGTGCTCGTGGGCGCGGGCGTTGGCGGTGTAGACGTGGGCCAGGCGCCTGACCTCGCCGTCGAGCGTGGCCGAGAAGAACAGGGTCTGCCGCTTGCGGGGCACCCGTGCCACGATGCGGTCGACCGGGGGGCGGAAGCCCATGTCGAGCATGCGGTCGGCCTCGTCGAGCACGAGGATGCGAACGTGCTCGAGCGTGACGGCGCGGCGCGCGATCAGGTCCTCGAGCCGGCCCGGCGTGGCGACGACGATGTGGGCTCGCGAGGCGAGCTTGGCCTGGCGCTCGAGCCCGGCGCCGCCGTAGACGGCCGCGACGGACAGCGCCCGGGAGCGCGCGAGCTCGCGCGTCTCGTCGACGATCTGGCCGGCCAGCTCGCGCGTCGGGACCAGGACCAGCGCCGCCGGACGGCGGTCGCTCGCCTGGATGCGATCGACGATCGGGACCGCGAACGCCAGCGTCTTGCCGGACCCGGTCGGCGACTTGACCAGCACGTCGCGGCCGGCCAGGACGTCGGGCACCACCATCCGCTGGATGGGAAAGGCCTCGGCGATGCCGCGAGCGGCAAGCGCGTCGACCACAGGGCGCGACGCGCCCAGGTCGTGGAAGGACTGCATGTGTGAGCTCCTTGCTGCGGCCGCTGAGCGGACCGCCTGACGATTCGGGAGATTCGACTGACCCGGACCGCCGGAGCGCACGAGACGACAAACCTCGCGGAGGCAAAGGGGCCGTCCGCTCCAGTGAAGCTAGCAGCACGCGCGGTCGCGGCCCCGCTTTTCGCTATGACAGTCCCGTGGACGACCCGTTCGCCGAGCTGCCGGCCGGTCAGCGCGCGCTGTTGAGGCCGGCGTCCGCCCCCGCGCGGGCGGAGCCGATGAAGGCGGTGCTCACGAGCGAGCGCTTCAGCGATCCCGGCTGGGTGTTCGAGCGGAAGCTGGACGGCATCCGCTGCTTCGCGATCCGCACGGTCGACGGGGTGAGGCTGCTGTCGCGCAACAACCTGTCGATGAACGAGCGCTATCCGGAGGTGGCCCGGGCGCTGCGCGACGAGCCGGTCAAGCGGTTCGCCATCGATGGCGAGGTGGTGGCGTTCGAAGGCTCGCGGACCAGCTTCGCGCGCCTGGCCCGGCGCGGGCAGCGGGGCGCGCGGGTCTTCCTCTACGCGTTCGATCTCGTGTGGCTGTGCGGGCAGGACACGCGGGCGCTGCCGCTGCGCGCCCGCAAGGCGCTACTGCGCCGGACCTTCGACTTCGAGGGGCCGCTGCGCTTCACGCCGCACCGCAACCGCGACGGCGAGGAGCTGTTCGGCGAGGCCTGCCGCAGGGGCTGGGAGGGCCTGATCGCCAAGCGCGCCGACAGCCCCTACACGGCCGCGAGGTCGCGCGACTGGTTGAAGCTGAAGTGCGAGCAGGGGCAGGAGCTGGTGGTGGGTGGCTACACCGCCCCGCGCGGCTCGCGCGTGGAGCTGGGCGCGCTGCTGGTAGGGCACTTCGACCGCTCGGGCGCGCTGCGCTACGCGGGGAAGGTGGGCACGGGCTTCGACCGCGGGACGCTGCGCGACCTGGGGCGCCGCCTGCGCGCGCTGCGGCGCGACGAGCCGCCGTTCGCCGGCCGGGACGACCTGCCGCGTGGCGACGTGACCTGGGTCGAGCCGGAGCTGGTGGCCCAGGTCGGCTTCACCGAGTGGACCGGCGACGGCCGTCTGCGGCACCCCCGCTTCCTCGGGCTGCGCGACGACAAGCCCGCGCGCGACGTGGTGCGCGAGGCATGAGCGCGCGAGGAGGCGCGGCCGAGCTGCGGGTGGGCCGCCGCCGCGTGCCGGTCACCCACCCCGACAAGGTGCTGTTCCCGGAGGCCGGCGTGACGAAGCTGGACCTGGCCCGCCACTACGAGCGCGTCGCGCCGGCGATGCTGCCGCACGTGCGCGGGCGTCCGCTGGCGATGCAGGCGTTCCCCGGCGGGGTAGCGCGCGGCGGCTTCTTCATGAAGGCGGTGCCCGAGCACTTCCCGGACTGGATCCGGCGGGTGACCGTGGACAAGCGCGGCGGCACCGTCACGCACGTGACGATCGAGGACGCGGCCACGCTGGTCTACCTGGCGGGCCAGAACGTGGTGACGCCGCACGTCTGGCCGGCCCGAGGCGACCGGCCGCGCGAGCCCGACCGGCTGATCTTCGACTTCGACCCGTCGGGTACGGGGTTCGCCGACGTGCGCGCGGCGGCGCGCGAGACCGGGTCGCGGCTGCGCGGCGTGGGGCTCGTGCCGTACGCGATGGTCAGCGGCTCGCGCGGCGTGCACGTGGTGGTGCCGCTGCGCCGCGGGCCGTCGTTCACGCAGGTGCACCGCTTCGCCCGCGCCCTGGCCGAGGAGCTGGTGCGCGACGACCCACGGCGGCTGACGCTGGAGTGGCACAAGGCCGAGCGGGGCGACAAGATCTACGTGGACGTGAACCGCAACGCGTACGCGCAGCACGCGGTGGCGGCCTTCGCGGTTCGCGCTCGGCCGCGGGCGCCGGTGGCGATGCCCGTGCGCTGGGAGGAGCTTGACGACCGGCGGCTGCGGCCCGATCGGTGGACCGTCCGCGACGCCGCCGATCGGCTGGAGGCGGACGGGGATCCCTGGGCGGGGATGGCCCGCCGGGCCCGCGCGCTGCCGTCGCCCACCTGACCCGTTCCGTAACCTTCCCCGTCCAAGCGAGCGCTGGGAGGCGTCGACGATGGCCAAGGGACCAAAGGTGGGCGAGCAGGCGCCCGACTTCGAGCTCGACGGGACCGACGGGCGCTTCCGCCTGTCCGACCACCGCGGCGAGCGCGTGGTGCTGCTCTTCTACCCGGGCGACGACACGCCGGTCTGCACGCGCCAGTTCTGCTCCTACCGGGATCGCGCCGAGGACGTGTCCGACCTCGGCGCCACGGTGGTCGGCATCTCGTCGCAGGACCTCGAGTCGCACGAGGCGTTCGTGGCCAAGCACGGGCTGAACGTGCCGCTGCTGGCCGACGTGGACGGCTCGGTGGCCAAGTCCTACGGGGCCCACGCCCCCGTGGTGGGAGTGCGCCGCGCCGTGGTGATCGTGGACGAGCAGGGCGTGGTGCGCCACCGCCACGACCACACGCTGGGCCTGGACTACCAGGACGTCGACGAGCTGCGCCAGGCGCTCGACTCGCTGGGCGCGCCCACCGCCGCCTAGCCGCCAGAGGAAACCCCGCGGGTCAGGCCCCTTGCGTGGGGAAGGCCCGCTTCCCGAGTGCTGCTCCTGTGCCCGCGCAGCCTGCGTGGTACATTCCGCCGCCCCGAAAGTCCATAAAGCTGATCGAGAATGGGAACTATTCGATGACACGAACGATCGCGCGGGCCGTCCCGGCCATCCTGGCGCTGACCGCGGCCGCCGCGCTCGCGGCGGGCTGCGGCGGCTCCGGAGGCGGCGGCGAGAAGAGGATCGCCCTCGTCGCGTTCTCGACGCCCAAGGAGGCGTACGAGGCCCTGATCCCGGCCTTTCAGAGGACCGCGGACGGCAGGGGCGTCGAGTTCACGCAGTCCTACGGCGCGTCCGGCGAGCAGAGCCGCTCCGTCGAGGGCGGCCTGCACGCGGACGTCGTCGAGTTCTCGCTCGAGCCCGACGTGACGCGGCTGGTGAAGGCGGGCCTGGTCGCGCCCTCTTGGAACGGTGGCCCGCACAGGGGAATCGTCACCGACTCGGTGGTGGTGCTGGCCACGCGCAAGGGCAACCCGAGGGGCATCAGGGGCTGGAGCGACCTGCTCAAGCCCGGGGTCGAGGTGATCACGCCCAACCCGTTCACCTCGGGGGGCGCGCGCTGGAACATCATGGCCGCGTACGGCAGCCAGATCGCCCAGGGCGCCTCGCCCGCCGAGGCCGAGCAGTTCCTGGCCAAGCTGTTCGAGAACGTGGCGGTGCAGGACAAGAGCGCGCGCGACGCCCTCCAGACGTTCTCCAGCGGCAAGGGCGACGTGCTGATCGCGTACGAGAACGAGGCGATCACCGCGCGGCAGAAGGGGATCGAACTGGACTACGTCGTGCCTCGCGAGACGATCCTGATCGAGAACCCGGTGGCGGCGACGCTCGAGCCGGGCGACCCGGAGGCGGCCGCCGCGTTCGTCGAGTTCCTCTACTCGCCGGCAGCCCAGGCGATCTTCGCCCAGAAGGGCTACCGGCCCGTGGTGGAGGGCACGGCAGGGGCCGAGCGGTACCCGAAGCCGGCCAAGCTGTTCACGATCGCGAAGTTCGGCGGCTGGTCCATGGTCGGCGACAGGTTCTTCGACCCGCAGAAGGGCGTCGTGGCGAAGATCGAGCGCGAGAAGGGGGTCTCGACTGAGTCCGGCTAGCTCCGCCCAGGCGGCCCTGCCGCGCCGGCCCACGGTGCCCCTCCCCGGCGGCGCCGCGCTGGGCCGCGGGGTGGCGATGACGTACCTGAGCGTCATCGTCCTGCTGCCGCTGGCCGCCGTCACGGCGCGCTCGTTCGACGGCGGCCTGGGGGCGTTCTGGGACGCCGTGTCGGGCCGCCAGGCGGTGGCCGCGCTGGAGCTGACGCTGATCGTGTCGCTGATCGTCGTGGCGATCAACGCGGTGGCCGGCACGCTGATCGCCTGGGTGCTCGTGCGCGACGACTTCCGCGGCAAGGGCGTGGTCAACGCGCTGATCGACCTGCCGTTCGCCCTCCCCACGATCGTGGCCGGCCTGACGCTGCTCGCGCTGTACGGCGCGCGCCAGCCGCACATCGCCAACATCGCGTACACGCGGATCGGCGTGGCGGTGGCCCTGCTGTTCGTCACGCTGCCCTTCGTCGTGCGCGCGGTGCAGCCGGTGCTGCTGTCGCTCGACCGCGAGATGGAGGACGCCGCGACGTCCCTCGGAGCGACCCCGCGGCAGGTGTTCTGGCGCGTGGTCCTGCCCAACATCGCGCCGGCCATGATCTCCGGGGTGGCGCTGGCGTTCGCCCGCGCGGTGGGCGAGTTCGGCTCGGTGGTGGTCATCTCGGGCAACCTGCCGTTCAAGACCGAGGTGGCGTCGGTGTTCATCTTCGGCCGTTACGACTCGGACGACGTCTCGGGCGCCGCCGCGATGTCGGTGGTGCTGCTGCTCCTGTCCCTGGCGATCCTGGCCGTTCTCGGCGGGGTGTCGCGCTGGAGGCGGCGGCATGAGGTCTAGGCTCGCACTCCGGACCGTCGCGCTCGGGTACCTGGCGGCGCTGCTGGTGCTGCCCGTGGGGCTGGTCCTCTACCGGACGTTCGAGCACGGGTTCGCCGCGGCGTGGGACTCCGTGACGACCCCCGCCGCGCAGCACGCCTTCTGGCTCACCGTCGAAGTCGTGGCCATCGCCGTGCCGCTCAACACGGTCTTCGGCATCCTGGCCGCGCTGGCGATCGTGCGGCAGCGCTTCCGCGGGCGCGCCCTCCTCAACACGCTGATCGACATCCCGTTCGCGATCTCGCCGGTGGTGGTCGGGCTGTCGCTGGTCCTGGTCTACGGGCGGAAGGGCTGGTTCGGCGAGTGGCTCGCCGACAACGGCGTCCAGGTGATCTTCTCCACGCCGGGCATCGTGCTGGCCACGATCTTCGTGTCGCTCCCGTTCGTGGTGCGCGAGGTGATCCCGGTCCTGCGCGAGGTGGGCGACGAGCAGGAGGAGGCCGCCGCGACGCTGGGCGCGACGCCGCTCCAGGCATTCCGCCGCGTCACGCTGCCGGCCATCCGCTGGGGCGTGGCCTACGGGGTGGTGCTGACCACGGCGCGCGCTCTGGGCGAGTTCGGGGCGGTCAGCGTGGTCTCCGGCCGCGTGGCCGGGCAGACCGAGACGCTCACGCTTCACGTCCAGGATCGCTTCGAGGCGATCGACCTGACCGGCGCGTACGCCGCCTCGCTCGTCCTCGGGCTGATGGCCATCGCGACGCTCCTGCTCATGACACTGCTACGACGGAGGGAAGTGGCCTGATGGCGATCGAGGTCCAGGGTGTCAGCAAGCGCTTCGGCGCCTTCAGGGCCGTGGACGACGTGTCGCTCCGCGTGCGCGACGGGTCGCTCACCGCGCTGCTCGGGCCGAGCGGCAGCGGCAAGTCGACGTTGCTGCGCATCATCGCCGGCCTGGAGGAGCCCGACAGCGGCCGCGTCCTGATCGCCGGCGAGGACCGCACCGACGCCCCGGCGCGGCACCGCGACGTCGGCTTCGTGTTCCAGCACTACGCCGCGTTCAAGCACATGACCGTGCGCGACAACGTGGCGTTCGGGCTGAAGATCCGCAAGGTGCCGCCGGACCGCATCCGCGCGCGCGTCGAGGAGCTGCTTGAGCTGGTGCACCTCGAGGGCTACGCGGGCCGCTACCCGTCGCAGCTGTCCGGCGGCCAGCGGCAGCGGATGGCGCTTGCGCGGGCGTTGGCTGTGGAGCCGCGGGTGCTGCTCCTGGACGAGCCGTTCGGCGCGCTCGACGCCACCGTCCGCAAGGAGCTGCGCGCGTGGCTGCGGCGCCTGCACGACGACGTCCACGTGACCACGGTCTTCGTCACCCACGACCAGGAGGAGGCGATGGAGGTCGCCGAGCAGATCGTGGTGATGAACGAGGGCCGGGTCGAGCAGGTCGGCACGCCGCTCGAGGTCTACGAGCGGCCCGCCACCCAGTTCGTGATGGGCTTCGTGGGGCCGGTCACGCACATAGGCGGCGAGGCGGTGCGCCCGCACGACGTGGACCTGCTGGTGGCGCCGGTCCCCGGGGCCACGGAGGCGCTCGTGGAGCGCGTGGTGCACCTGGGCTTCGAGGTGCGGATCGAGCTGGCCACCGGCGACGGGCGGCCGCTGTTCGCGCAGCTGACGCGGCCCGAGGTGGACGCCCTCGAGCTGAGGGAGGGGCAGATCGTGTACGTCCGCCCTAGGCAGCGGCTGCTGGCCGCCGTGGCCGGTTAGCCGGTCCGCAGCGGCACGAGCTCAGCGCCGCTCCCATGCGTCCGGCTCGCGCGCGAGGTCCATGACGGAGTCGGGGATCGTGCCCGCCACCATGTCGGCCAGCGTGACCTCCTCCAGCACGGCGCGGACGCCCGCGCGCAGCGCCACCCAGACGGTCTGGAGGCCGCTGGCGACGCCCTCGTAGGCGATGTCCTCGGGCCGCTCGCCGTGGACCACGGCCAACGGGCCGTCCACGGCCCTTACCACGTCGGCCACGCTCACCTCCTCCGGCGGGCGGTCCAGCCGGTAGCCGCCGTCCGGGCCGCGCTGGCTGGCGACCAGGCCCGCCTGGCGGAGGTCCACCAGGATGTTCTCGAGGAACTTGAGCGGGATGCCCTGGGCGTCGGCGATCCGCTCGCCCTTGACGGGCGGGCTCTCGGCGGCGGCCAGCTCGAGGGCCGCGCGCACCGCGTAGTCGGCCTTTGCTGAGATGCGCACCGAGGCATTCTCCCCCTACGGGCCCGCGGAGGGGGCGTGGGCCCCCCGAGCGCCGCGGCGCTGGGGCGGTCCTTCCCTTGCATTGCCTTGCACGGCCGAGCGACCTGCTACGGTCGCTGCCAGGGCCGGGTAATCATCCGGCAAAGAAGTGCGCGTTCGCAGGTCGTTGCTCGCAGCCTCCGTGAACTGGGCACACGAGCAGTGGAGGATCAGATGGCGACCGGAACGGTCAAGTGGTTCAGTGACGAGAAGGGGTTCGGCTTCATTACGCCCGACGAGGGCGGCAAGGACCTTTTCGTCCATCACAGTGGAATCGGCGGCGAGGGCTACCGCTCGCTCGCGGAGGGGGCCAAGGTGTCCTTCGACGCGGAGCAGGGCGACAAGGGCCCCAAGGCCGTGAACGTAACCGCTCTCTGAGCCAGTGAAGTCGCAGGCGGAACGAAACCAGGAGCGCCGCGACGCGAAGCTCGAGGAGATCGCGCGGGACGTCGAGCGCGGGTCGCTCGTCATCAGGAAGATGACGAAGGCCGAGCGTGAGAAGTTCCCGCCGAAAGAGCAGTCCCCAGGGCCCGCCAAGCGGCGCCGCTGAGCTGACAACGACGCGCACTGACCGCCGGGTGGCCGACCGCCGCCCGGCGGACGGTGGCGCGCGATGACGCCGTGCCCCTAGGCCTCGGCGCGGCGCTCGCCGCGTCCGCGCTGTTCAACGTGGGGATCGCTCTCCAGGCCCTGGACGCGCGGGTGCAGCCGAAGGACCACGGCATGCGGCTGTCGCTGCTCGGCCGCCTCCTGCGGCGCCGCCGCTGGGTGTTGGGGTTCGTGCTCGGGGTGTCCGGCTTCCCGCTTGAGATACTCGCGTTCGCCCACGCCCCGTTCGTGATGGTGCAGGCGCTCCTGGCGGCCGGGCTGGTGCTGCTGCTGGTCCTAGGCTCGCGCATGCTCGACGAGCGGGTGGGGGTCCCCGAGGTGGCCGGTGTGCTGGCCATCGGCGCCGGCATCGCCCTGGTGGCGTGGGGCGCCCCGAGTCACAGCAACGGGCACCGCGGCCAGTGGCAGGTCATCGCCGTCGTGGCGACGCTGTCGGTGCTCACGTTCCTTCCCTTCGCGCTTCGCGGAAGGCGCTGGGACACGGCCCTGCTCGCGATCGTCGGGTCGGCCGTGGCGTTCGCCACCGGCAACATCGCCACGAAGCTGATGAGCGACGACTTCAACAACGACCACTGGGGCGGCGCCGGCGCGTGGCTGGCGGTGGTGATAGTCACCGGCATAGCGGCGCTGGTGGTCGAGATGACTGCCCTCCAGCGCAGCGAGGCCACCGTGGTCGTGCCGGTGTCGTTCGCCATCCAGACCTTCCTCCCGATCGCGCTCGGGCCGCTGTTCCTACGCCAGCAGCTGGCCACCGCCGAGCTCGGCGGCGCGCCGCTCGTGGCGGGCATCCTCCTGCTCCTGGTCGGCACGCTGGCGGTGGCGCGCACGCGTGCGGTCACGCAGCTGGTCTCCGCCGGCGCGGGACCCCGCTGACGAGAAGCGCCGCCCGGTAAAGGCGGCGCTTCCCTCTCCCCCCGGGCGGTGGGGAGCGAGTCGTCCCAACGCGCTCCCCTCCGGATCCCTTGTGGCTCGAACGTACCCGGAGTGGGGACACCCTGTCAAGTCGATGGGTCGCTCGTGGCCACCGCCAGCAGCGCGACGTCGTCGTCCGGCCCGCCGCCGGCCAGCATCTCGGCCACCACCGCGTCGCAGAAGCGCTCCGGGTCGCGCCCGGCCGCGGCGGCCGCACGCGCGAGCCGCTCGAGTCCCGTGTCGATGCCCGCGTCGCGCCGCTCCACCAGCCCGTCGGTGTAGAGCAGCAGGAGCGCCCCCGGCTCGAGCTCCACGTCCGCGACCGGACGCGAGCCGTTGGGAACCCCGAGCGGGGTCGAGCGCCCGCCCTCGACGTACTCCGTGCTGCCGTCCGGACGCACCAGCAGCGGCGGCGGGTGTCCCGCGCACGAGAAGTCGACGTGCGAGCCGTCGGCCGACAGCACCATGTAGATCGCGGTGGCCATCGAGTCGGCCGCGGGACGCTGGTTCTGGAGCAGCACGTCGACGCGCTGCGTGGCGTGCGCCGCGCCGTCGCCCTCCAGCGCGGCGGCGCGCAGGGCGTCGCGCAGCCGGCCCATCATCGCCGCCGCCTCGATGCCGTGGCCGGACACGTCGCCGATCGTCAGCGCCAGGCCTCCGTTCGTCAGCTGCACCACGTCGTACCAGTCGCCGCCCACCTGGGCCTCGGCGCGCGCGGGCAGGTAGCGGCCCGCCACGGAGACCCCGGGGATGGTGGGCAGCGTGGGGGGCAGCAGGCTGCGCTGAAGCGTCTCCGCGATCTCGTGCTCGCGCTCGTACACGCGGGCGTGCTCGATGGCCAGCGCCGCGCGGTCCGCGACGAGCCCCAGCAGGCGCTCCTCCTCCTCGGTGAACTGTCGCTCCGAGAACGAGGCCACGTGGAGCACGCCGACGATTTGGCCCTCCGCGATCAGCGGCGCCCCCATCAGCGCCCGCACCCCGCGCTCGAGCAGGAACGGGTTGACCGACTCGGTCTCCGAGATGTCCTCCAGCACGAGCGGCCGGCGGGCCGCGGCCACGCGGCCCGCGAAGCCCGCCCCCATCGGGATGCGCAGCCCGAGCTCCAGCGCCCCCTCGAGCCCCTTCGTGGCCCGGGGAACGAGCATGTCGTCGCGCTCGCGCTGTAGGAAGAGCGCCGCGTCCACTCCGAGCACCTCGGTGACCCTGGCGAGCAGCTCGTCCAGCAGGTCGTCCAGCTGAAGGTGGTTGAGCGCCACGTCGGTCACCGTCTGGAGCCGGCGCAGCGACTCGGTGGCGCGGTCGGCCTCCAGGCGCGCCGCCCGCTCGGCGGCGTACAGCCGCGCGTGGTCGGTGCGGGCGGCCTCGTTCAGGTCGTCGATCAGGCGCTCCACACCGCGGCGCAGCAGGCCCACCAAGAGGCCCGCCACCAGCACCGTCCCCAGCGTGATCACCCACTCCTCGCCGGGGCTGGGAGGCCCCTCGTCGGCCAGCACGGCGGCGAAGAGCACGCTCACCACGCCGATCTGGAGCAGCGCGCGGCCCCAGCCGAGGAAGTAGCAGGCCACGATGCTCACCCAGACGTAGAACATCGCGTACACGCCGGTGCGCGTGTTGGTGAAGTGGATCGCCAGCGTGACCAGCCCGGTGCCGAGCACCAGCGCCACCTCGGAGCTCCACACGGGCAGCCGGCCGTGCCCGAGCAGCAGGAACGCGCCGATCGAGTACGCGATCCCGTATATGGCGAACAGCCCCGCGACGCTGGTCCCCGGTGGCTGGGGGAACACCATCGACAGCATCCCGATCGTGGCCCCGACGATGAAGAGCGAGCCCAGCAGGCGCTGGAGCACCCCGGCGTCGAGCAGCCCGGCGTCGTCGCGGCGGATGACCGCCGACAGCACGCGCCGCTCGAGCCGTTCGGACCAGCCGGGTTGCCGCATGTCGTTCCGCGCCTCGTCGACGCTCATCCGCTTACTCGGCTCCATCGGCGGGGCAGGTCGGGCACTTGCGCTCGGTTGTAAGGGGCGCGGATCGCGCCCAGGGCCAGTACCGCGCAGCCTAGCCGCGCTAGCGCCGGCTTGCCAGGCGGTTCCTGCGGCGGCGCTCCCGCTCGCGCTCGCGCCGGCGCTGCCGCGCACGCGTGCGCAGCAGCGCCGCCACCAGGAGCAGCGCGGCCAGCACCAGAGCCACGGCGCCCGGCGAGACGCCGCCCTCCTCGTGCGAGCCCGGCGCCCTCGTCTTGACCGGCGCCGCGTGCGGGCCGCCCGGGGTGGCGCCGGCGGTGATCGTGTAGGAGACGTTGCCGTCGCTGCCCACGCGCAGCGCCATGGTCCCGGTGGACAGATGCGCGTCGCAGCACGACGCCAGCGTGCCCGGGCTCACCGCCACGCGGCTCGGCTTGGTCGACAGGCTCGCCGTGGAACGGTGGTCGCCCACCCAGTTCGGTCCCTGCCGCGCGCTCTCGGCGGGCAGGTAGGCGGTCATGCGGACGTTGTCGCCGGCCTTGACCGGGAACGTCAGCGTCACGCCGTCGTCGAGCGGCGTGAACCTGAACGTGGCCCCCCGCCGCAGCCACGGCCCGACGGTGCCGCCGCGCAGGAAGCGCCAGCCGCCGCGGACGTCCACGACCCCGCCCGGCCGCACGACGATCGACTCGCCCCACGGCACCCAGCGCTTGCCGCGCTCCGTGAGGATGGGCCCGGCCGAGTTGACCGCCTTGCCGTGTGTCAGCGGGCGCGGCCGGATCAGGTCCTCCCAGCTGCCGTCGCGGCGCCTGAGCTTGAGCGACGCCAGGCCGAAGTCGAAGCGCGGGTCCGACGTGATCGGACGCCGGTGAACCGCGAACCAGATGTCGCCCTGGCGGACCGTCGCGAACCCCGACTGGTCCGGCTGGAGGAACCAGCCGTCGCGCTCCGCGGGGAGCCTGCCGGCGCGCACGCGCGCCGCCTTGGCCGCGGCGTCCCCGGCCTGGTTCAGCAGGAACGCCGTGAGCGCGGTCGACACCGCCACGTTGGCGTCCACCCCGCCGGGGTACTGCGTGATGCTCGCGGTCGGGCGCGGCAGCGGCTGGAGGGCCAGCCGTCCCTTCAGGTGCACGCGCTCGATCCGCCGGAAGGCACTGTCGGCCATCGCCACGTAGCGCCGCGCCGCCTGGCGGCCCGGCAGCAGGCCCGCGGCGGCCTCGCCGGCATAGACGGTTGCGGCCAGGGTCCAGGACTGCTCCTGGCGGCGGCCGAAGTAGGCCACGTCGCCGTCCGGCGCGATGAACGCGCTGAGCGTGTCGGCCGTAGTGCGGAGCGCCGGCCGCGTGGTGGCCGGCGCCCTCGACCCGAGCCGCTCGATTATCGCCGCCAGCATCGCGGTGGAGAGCGCGTGGTAGGCGTTGGCCCACTGCCCGCTGTCGGACAGCATCCCGAGCGGGCGGCCGATCCCCTCCCACGACGTTCGCCCCGCGTGTCCCTCGGAGCGCGCCAGGTCGCCGCCGATCTTGAGCAGCAGCGTGCGGCGGAGGCCCTCGGGGTCGGCCAGCTTTGCGGCCGGGTCCGACGATCGCAGCCCGGTGTCCAGCAGCTCCAGGTCGGCCAGGTCCTCGGCGGCCTCGTGGTTGTGGAAGCAGTTCGGGCTGAGCATGCAGCGCTGGAGCACGCCCTCGGCGGCCGGCCTGCCGATGCCGCGCAGGTAGCGCTCCCACTCGGGGCGCGCGCGCGCGAACGCCGGGTCGCGCGCCAGGTGCGAGCGGGCGTAGTTGTAGCTCAGGGCGATCGACAGCTGGTCGAACACGCCCTTGAACCGCGCCGGCTCGTAGAGGCCGCTTGTAACGCCGCGCACGCCGGCGTGCACGAGCTTCCGGTCGTGACGCCGCTCGCCGGCGCGCATCAGGCTGTAGCCCAGCATCACGTTCCCGTATCCGCCGGTCTCCGTCTCGGCCACCGGATCGAGGAACGAGCCGCGCTTCTGCTGCTGCTTCTTCCAGGCGATGGCGATCCGATCGGCCACGTCCCGCGCCTGCCCGGGCGAGAGCGCGTGCGCCCGCGCGGGGGCGAGCGCGAGGAGCGCGGCCAGGACGGCCGCGAGCGCGATCGACGTGCGCGCCGTGGCAGCGGAGAACTGCGTCTGTTGTCGAGGGAACACGGCTCGCTTCGGCGACGACAGGCGAATGGAGAGCGGTCGGAAGGCGGCTCCGCGACCCGCTCGCGGGCCCGGCCGACTGTAGCAAGGGGGACCCCTACGTTTGTGGCGCCGCCACGGCGGGGACCTCAACCCGGAGAGACACCGAAGGGGGAGCCGGATGGCGGAGCAGGGGCAGGAAGCGGAACGCCCGGAGCGCGAGCGGGCCGACGACCCCGGCCTCGGCGAGCACGCGCGGGAGCTGCGGCGGGAGTTCTCGCCGGCCAAGCTCAACGAGAGCCTGGAGGAGGCCGTCGAGGAGCAGCCGCTGCTCGACCACCTGCTCGACCTCGGCGTGGTGGCGCGCGCCGTGGCGATCGGAGTGGTGGCGGGGCTGGTCCTCTGGCTGCTCGTCGGCCCCGGCGCTGCCGCGATCGCGCTCGTGGTGCTCTTCCTGGGCAGCTGGTACGGCCTGGCGCAGCTGCAATACGACCGCCGCCGCCCGACGCGCGCGGCCGACGGCGACGCCGACGAGGACGAAGGCGAGGACGAGGACGAGGACGAGTCTGAGGGTCAGCGCTAGATCTCGCCCTGGCGCAGGGCGATTGCGACGGCGTGCACCCGGGTGTGGGCCTCGAGCTTGTCCATCGCGTTGCGCACGTGGGTGCGCACGGTCTCGGGCGAGAGGCCGAGCCGCGTAGCCACCTCCTCGCCGGTCAGGCCCTTGGCCAGGTAGTCCAGCACCTCGCGCTCGCGCGGCGACAGCACGCCAATCCGCTCGGTGGTGCGGCGGGCCAGGAGCAGCGGCCGCAGCCGCGGGTCCACGTAGACCCCGCCCCCGGCGACCGTGCGGATGGCGGTGAGGAGCTCCTCGGGCGGGCCCGCCTTGAGCGCGAAGCCGATGGCGCCGCAGTCGAGCGCCTCGCTCAGCACGTCCTGGTCGTCGATGCCGGTGTACAGCAGCACCGCCGTGCCGCCGGCCGGGCCGTCCTCCTCGGACACCAGCGCCCGGGTCAGCTCGATCCCGCTCTGGCCGGGCAGGTTGATGTCCACGACCGCGACGGTGGGGCGCCGGCGCTCGATCATCGAGAGGCCCGACTCGGCGTCGTCGGCCACCCCCACCACCTTGCACTCGGTGTCGCGCAGCAGTAGCTCGAGGCCGCGGCGCAGGGCCACGTGGTCCTCGACGATCACGACCGTGACGCTGTCCGCATCCGCGACCATTGCGCCGGAGCGTAGAACAGCCCAGCGGCGGAAAAGAACGGGCTCTGCGAAGGGGTTACCGCGAATCGGGGAGCCGTCCCCGCCTAGGTCGGACGTCCAGTCGCGGGCCCCTCGGATCGAGGGCGCCGTTCGGGCCTCCGATCTGGACCGTGCCGCCGATTCAGGAGGAACTCAGTCCCAGTGAGCGAGATCCGGCGGACGGGCCGGCGTCTTCCCGACGCCGACGCGTTCGCGCTGCACAGCGAATACCAGCGCACAGGCGACGCCCGCCTGCGCGACCGGCTGGTGATCGCGTACGCCGGCGTGGTCAAGCACATCGTGTACCGCAAGCTGCGCGAGCTGCCCGCCTGGTGCGAGGTCGACGACCTGCTGTCGTGCGGCCTGGAGGCGCTGATCGCCGCCGTGGACCGCTTCGACCCCTCCCGCGGCGCGACCTTCGAGCAGTACGCGTGGACGCGCGTGCACGGCGCGGTGCTGGACGAGCTCCGCCGCCAGGACTGGGCCCCCCGGCCGCTTCGGCGCTGGGAGCGCGACATCGCCAAGGCGCGCGAGCAGTTCGTGGTCATCCACCACCGCCGTCCGAACGCGGACGAGCTGGCCGACGCCATGGGGATCGAGCGCGAGCAGCTCGACCGCCTCCAGCAGGACCTCCAGGCCTCGGAGCTCACCTCGCTCAACTCGCTCGTCCTCGACGAGGAGGACAGCCAGGTGGAGCGCATCGACACGATCCTGTCCGACTCCGACGAGCTGGACCCCGAGCGCGCCACGGCGACGTCGGAGGCCAAGGACAAGTTCCGCCGCGCGTTCGGCCGCCTGGCGCAGCGCGAGCGCGAGCTGGCGGTGCTGCTCTACGTGAAGAACCTGACGCTGCGCGAGATCGGCGAGGTGCTCGGCGTGTCCGAGAGCCGCGTCTGCCGCCTGCATGGCCGGCTCAAGCAGCGCCTGCGCGAGGCGCTGGCCGCCGACGAGGCGCTCTTCCGCGAAGCCGTCTAGCTCGTCGCGCCGGGCGCGACCGCCACGCCGGTCAGGAGCGGCTTCACGATCGGCGGCACCTTCGGCAGCTCGCCGCGCCGGTGGGTCTCCACGCGCAGCGGGGAGGCCTCGATCGTCTCGAGCGTGGGGCGGTTGCAGTTGCAGCCGTGTCCGAACCGGATCCACAGCGGGTGCAGGCGGTCCTGCCAGCGGGCGAGCTTCGGGTCCTGAGCCCGCACGTGCTCGAGGAAGATGAGCCGGCCGCCGGGCTTCAGCACGCGGGCCACCTCGGCCAGGGAGGCCGCGGGATCGGTGACCGTGCACAGGACCAGCGTGGTGACGGCGGCGTCGAACGAGTCGTCCTCGAACGGCAGCCGCTCGGCCGGCGCGTGCACCACGCTCACGTTCAGGTCGCTCTCCCGGGCCTTCTTCTCGAGCCGCCGCGCCATCGGCTCCTCGGGCTCCGTGCACACCAGCTCCTCCACCGACCGCGGGTAGTGCTGGATGTTCACACCGGTGCCGGAGCCGATCTCCACCACGCGCCCACTGGCGCCGGCCAGCAGCTCGCGGCGCACCGCGCCGAGGAAGTTCTTCTCCATGCCGGCCTGGAACGTGTCGTAGCCGGCCGCGAAGAGGCGTCCCCAGAGGCTCATCGGATCGCGAATGTTGCCAGCATTGGGCCGCGACCGACAAGGGAGGAACCAGAGACATGCTCGAGGGCCTCGTTCAGAACGACCATCCGCTGACCCTTCAGCACATCCTCGACCGGATGCGCCGCCTGTTCGGCGACAGCGAGGTGGTCACGCTCACCGACGGCGGAACGGAGCGCGCCACGCTGGCCGAGGTCTGTGCGCGGATCGACCGGCTGTGCCGCGCGCTCGAGTCGCTGGGTGTGGGGGAGGGCGACCGCGTCGCCACGTTCGCGTGGAACTCGCAGCGGCACCTGGAGGCGTACATGGCGGCTCCGTGCATGGGGGCGGTGCTGCACACGCTCAACATCCGCCTGTTCGAGAACCAGCTCACCTACATCGCCAACCACGCGAAGGACAAGGTGGTGCTGGTTGACGACTCGCTCGTGCCGGTGCTGGAGAAGGTGGCGCCCAGCTTCGAGACCGTCGAGCACTACGTGATCATGGGCGACGGCGACGCGGGCTCGCTGCCCAACGCCGTGCGCTACGAGGAGCTGCTGGCCGACCAGGCGGACGGGTACGACTACCCGGCGATCGACGACGACCGCCAGGCCGCCGGCCTCTGCTACACGAGCGGCACGACGGGCAACCCCAAGGGCGTCCTGTACTCGCACCGCTCCAACGTGCTGCACGCCCTGGGCTCGTGCCTGGCGGACACGCTCGGCATCGCCAACTCCGACCGCGTGATGCCCGTGGTGCCGATGTTCCACGCCAACGCGTGGGGGCTGCCGCACGCGTCGATGTTCGTGGGGGCAGACATGGTGATGCCCGGCAGGTTCCTCCAGCCCGAGCCGCTGGCGCGGCTGATCGAGGACGAGCAGGTGACGGTGGCCGCGGCGGTGCCCACGATCTGGGGCGACCTGCTGCGCTGGTGCGACAAGAACCAGCCCGACCTGTCCAGCCTGCGCCTGGTCCCGTGCGGCGGGGCGGCGGTCCCGCTGGAGCTCCAGAAGGCGTGGCACGAGCGCCACGGCGTGACGATCCTCCAGGCGTGGGGGATGACCGAGACCAGCCCGGTGGGCTCGGTCGCGCGGCCGCCGCGCGGCGCGAGCGAGGAGGACTCCTGGGCGTACCGGGCCAAGGCCGGCCGCATCCTGCCGCTGGTCGAGGCGCGGATCGTGGCCGACGACGGCTCCGAGGTGGACTGGGACGGCGAGCAGACGGGCGAGCTGGAGGTCCGCGGGCCGTGGATCGCGTCCGACTACTACGAGGACCCGAGCGGCGCCGAGAAGTTCCACGACGGCTGGCTGCGCACCGGCGACATCGCGGCGATCGACTCGAAGGGCTACATCAAGATCACCGACCGCGCGAAGGACGTGATCAAGTCGGGCGGCGAGTGGATCTCGTCGGTCGAGCTCGAGGGCGAGCTGATGGCGCACCCGGACGTGGTGGAGGCCGCCGTGATCGCCAAGCCGGACGAGCGCTGGCAGGAGCGGCCGCTGGCGTGCGTCGTGCGCGCCGAGGGCTGTGCCGTGTCGGCCGAGGACCTGCGCGAGCACCTGTCCTCGCGGGTGGCCAAGTGGTGGCTGCCCGACGAGTTCGCGTTCGTGGACGAGGTGCCGAAGACCAGCGTCGGCAAGTTCGACAAGAAGGTGCTGCGCAAGCGGCTCGAGGAGGGCCAGCTGGAGCGCGAGCCGGTGGGGGCGGCGGAGCGGTAGCCAGGTACGACCGCCCGCACATCCGGATCCGCGACCACGACGGCCGGGCGCTCTACGCGGTGTGGTCGCGATCGGGCAGGAACCTGCTCGTGACGGTCGAGCGGTGGCAGTTCGACCCGTGGGCCCAGGCGGGCCTCCACGGCGGTCAGGTGGACGCGCTGGCCGAGTTCCTCGCCGCGACCCACCCGCCGGACGAGGTCGCCGGCCGGTCGATCGACTTCATCGACGACCAGGACGGCTCGGAG
>DASVQK010000090.1:0-15641 GCA_036389105.1 Thermoleophilaceae bacterium | reverse complement strand
CGGAGACCGAGGCGCGCACGATCGGCGCCTCCACGCACTTCCCGTACACCGACCCGGGCCGCGACCTCGACAAGGGCAACCCGATCTTCGGGGTGCCCGCCATCGCGAGCTACCCGTTCGGCGGGTCGGCGATCATCGAGTGGGACATCGGCCCGCCGCGCCTGATCGACGGGAAGAAGACGAGCGACGGCACGCCTTTCGGCACGGCTCCGCCGCCGAACGAGAACGTGCCGCCGTCGCGCGAGTACCAGGACCCGCACGAGTTCCCGCGCCGCCAGCCCGCCGCCCGTACGCAGAAGTCCGAGTTCTTCAGGCCCGGCGGGAAGGTCGTGAACGTGTGCGGCTCCAAGCCCTGCTACGCGGACCCGACGCTGCGCTGACTCGGGCTCAGGCCGGGCGCGGCACGCCGGTGCGGCGCTCGACCGACACGGAGTAGGCCGGCCCGCGGACACGCAGTATCCGGTCGTCCGACAGCTCGATCCCGTCGGTCACGCGGGTAGGGTCGAACACCAGCACGTCGTCGCCCACCTCGCGGCTCGTGTCGAGTCCCGTCAGCTCGATCGTGCCCAGCTCCACCAGCTCGCGCTCGTCGGGCCAGGCCACGGTCGGGTCGTCCAGCGGGTCGCCCTCCTCCGCCAGGCGCGCCAGCAGGCGGAAGCGCACCGGCTCCCGCTCGAGCCGCTCGCGGATCTCGTCCTGGAGGTAGTCAGGAGCCAGCGCGTCGATCTCGTCCTCCGGCACGGTCTGCACGCCCGCCTCCGGCTCCAGGCGATAGCGCACGAAGCGCCCGTCGCCGGGCCCGTCGACCAGCTGGAAGGCGTGCAAGCTGTTGAAGGCGCAGGTCCCGTAGCTCCGCGGCGGCACGAACGTAGGCAGGATCAGCTGGAGGGCGGCGGCGGTCTCCGGGTGCTCGGCCAGGAACGCGCCCACCTTCTCCATGTCGATCTCGCCGGTCTCGGGGTCTTCCTTGCGCGCGCGCGTGAAGCCGAGGAAGTCCTCCGGCGTGCGCACGAAGAACACCGGGATGGTGATCGAGACGATGTCGGTCGTCCCGCCGTCGGGCAGGTAGAACTTGATCGCCATGCCGCGGCCGTCGCGGCGCTCGCCGTCGGGCGCGCCCGGGTCCCCGCTTCCGTTCGAGAAGCGGACGGTCACGCGCACGGGAGGGCCCTGCATGTGCGCCGCGCGCGTGAGCTCGCGGGCCGCGGCGGAGGGCGTGAAGGTGCCCGCGCACAGGGTGCCCTTGGCGTGCGCGGCGCGGTAGCCGGGGTGGCGGCCGCTGACGTCGTTGATCGCGTCGACCAGCTGCTCCGGCGTTGCCGCCCCGTCCTCGCCCACGCCCGGCAGGCTAACGCAGCCTCGCGCGCTTCGCGGCCGCCAGGCTGCCCAGCGCTGCGCTCCCCACCAGCGCGTCCGCCGTCCGGCGGCGGCCCATGCCCGCAGCGATCAACCCGGCCGCCCGCGCGGGCGCAGCGGCGCGCGCGGCGCCGGTCACGGTCCTGTCGAGCCCGATCCCGTCTCGGAAGTACGCGGCCGTCGCGTAGGCGGCGCCGCCGAGCAGCCGAGCGCCCTCCACGGCGGCCACGGAACGCGACAGCCAACCCCGGCGCGCCGCCCCGCGCACGGCGGCGGTGGAGAACGCCACGTCGGCCAGGCCCTCCAGGTCGCGGCCGATGCGCGTCGGCTCGCCGGCCCGTGCCAGCGGGCCGTCGAGCGCGTCGGTTGCCGCGGCCACCGCGCAGACCAGCGGGGAGGGCGTGTCCGCCGCCACCGGCACGAGCCAGGCGCGCAGGAGGGTGCAGGCGTCGGCCGCCCCGAGCGGGCGCGGCCGGCCGTGCTCGGTCTCCGCCATGCCCAGGTGCCAGTCCAGCATCAGGGCCGTCAGCGCCCACCAGGCCACGCCGCTCCGCCAGCGCCGGCGAAGCGGCTCGACGCCCGCCGCGGCCGGCAGGACCCACGCGAGCGCGCCGGCCGCGGTCCAGACGCGCGCCTGGCGGGCCAGCTCCGGACGCGCCGCGCGGCGCTCGCCGGCCCTCCGGAACGAGGCGGCCAGGAAGCGGCGTACCGCCGCCGGCCGGAAGCCCGCGTCGCGGAGGGCGGACGTCTCCCGGCGCGCCCAGAGCTCGCCCTCCGTCAACCGATCGTCAGCCGGGGCGGGATCGTCCAAGCCGGGTGCCTCGCAGGATTCGCGACCCGGGCACGCGGTGGTAGCGCCAGCCGCCGCGCCGCTCGTCGGCCGCCACGAGTCGCTCCAGCACGGTGCCCTGCACGAGCCCCACGACCGCGCAGCCGCCGGCGGCTCGCAGTCCCGCGTCCCAGCCGGCCAGCTCGCCGAAGCCCACGGTCAGCCCGGCCACGATCGGCGGCAGCTTCCAGAGGGCGGTGGGCTGGCCCGATCCATCGGGCGCCGGCCCGAGCTCGACCGCGGAGGCCATCGCCCGCCGCGTGGCGGCGGCGCCCAGGAACACCATCGCCAGCAGCACCAGCACCAGCTGCGCCGCCGTGCTGCCCGGGCCGCGCGTGGCCGAGGGCTCGAGCGCGACCACCAGCGCGGCGGCCGCCAGCCCGAACGCGGCCAGCGCCAGGCCCTCGAGGCGAAGGCGGTCGCGGTATGCCGCCATCAGGCGACCGGCTGGTGACCGCGCGCCGCGGTGCCGGAGGCCGCGCGGCGCTCCGCTTCGGCCCGGATGCCGGCCAGCGACTCCTCCACCGCGCGCTCCCACGAACGCGCCACGCGCCGGCCCCACCACTCGCCGGCTCCCCAGAGGTCCGTGCCCAGCTCGCCGCGGTACTCGAAGCGGGTGCCGCCGTCGGGCGCCTCGCTCAGCTCGAACGTCTCGGTCACGTGCGGGACGGGACCTCGCACCAGCCTGAACGCGATCCGCTCCGGACGCTCGAAGCGCACGGTCTCGAGCGTGGTGGCCGTCAGACCGCGGGCGACCGGCGTGAAGTGGGCGGCCAGCACCATGTCGCTGCCGCGCTCCCACACGTCGAGCTTGTCCGCCATCGCCCGCGGCGTCCGCCGGAGGTACGGGGCGGCGATCACGTCGAAGACGGTCTCGCGCGGCGCGTCGATCCGCGCCTCGATCGGGCCGAGCGGCCGCGTGCGCCGCCCGATCCCCAGGTCCGACGTCAGCGAGCCGCGGACCACCAGCGCGTAACCCGCGCCCGCCGCCGCGGCCGCGCAGACCGCTCGCGTCAGCGGCGCCAAGTGCGCGGCTTGCCCTTCAGGCAGCCGCGGTACGAACGAACGCTCACGATCTGGCGGCCGGTGCTCTGCGTGGTCACGATCCTCAGCTTGTACCTGCGGAGCGGAGGCCGCGCGATCGACACGCGCCGCAGGTCGCTGCCGCGCCGTCGCACCTTCAGCTTGCCGTTCAGGAACACCTCCACGCGCACGACGCGCGCACCGCGGGCGCGGTTCAGGCGGAACGAGAACTTGCGCTTGTCCACGCACGGCGCCTTGGCGGCCGGCGGGATGCCGAGCAGGCCGACGCGCACGGTGCCCATGCGCATCCGCTGCGGGTGGTCGCCGACGGGGACGCGCGCGATCTCCTGCTCGGTCTTGTAGGAGACGGCCGACACCAGGTCGTCGCCGCTGAACGAGATGAAGCAGAAGCGGCCGTCGCCGCTGTTGGTGGACCAGTACGGCTTGTGGCCGAAGGCCGAGAGGCGGTAGGCGAAGGTGTCGCGGTGCACGATCGCGGCATAGTCCGACATCGTGCCGGCGGCGCAGAGCTTGGTGCCCTCCGGGTTCATCGCCAGCCCGTGGTGGGCCGAGTCCAGGAGGTACTCCTCGCGGCGCTTCTTCGAGGCCTCCTCGCTCACCGGCAGGTGCGCCAGCCGCAGCACCTTGTCCTTCTGGAGGTCGTACTCCACGAAGCCATGGAAGAACGACACCTGGAAGTACAGGAAGTGCTCGTCCGGGGACAGCGCCATCGGCCGGACCGCCGAGCTCATGTCCTTGTAGCCCGCCTCCTCCAGCTTCTTGCCCATGTCGATCCGCTTGAGCACCTTGAGGGAGCTCGCGTCGACGATCTGGAAGTAGCGCTTCATCTTGGTCGGGTCAAGGACCGGCTCGTCGGCCGGCGTGTAGACCGACCCGATGCTCGCGTGGTAGATCAGCTTGCCGTCCTTCGAGTAGTTGTTCTCGTGCGGCTGGTCGCCGGACTCGAAGCGGCCCACGATCGAGCCGGTGCGCGTGTCGATCACGTCCACGACCGCCGCGGTCGAGGCCGACACCAGCAGCCGGGCGCCGTCGGGCGAGATCGCCATGTGGTCGGCCCGGTTGCCGTCGACCTTCGTCCGCCACGCGATCTTCCTGGTGCCGAGGTCGATCGCCACGACGTCCGCCAGGCTCGGCCGCGAGACGTACAGGAAGCGGCCGTCGTGGGAGGTGAACGCATCGTCCACGTACTGGTCGTGGCCCTCGCCGACCGCCTGGCGGATGGCCAGGAAGTAGCCGAAGCGCTCCGGGTCCAGCCGGATCTCGGCCAGCCGCTCCTGGAGGTCCGGCACGATGTTGAGGTGCGCGAGCTTCTGGAACGTGTACGGGTCCACCGCGTCCGCGGTGCCGTCCCAGTTGTTGCCCACCCAGAGGACCGGGCGGGTCTCGTCGGCCGCGGCGGCGGCCGGGACCGAGGCGGCGCCGAGAGCGCCCGCGGCGACCAGCGCGACGCACGCGCGCCGAGCCACGAGCGACAGTCTGCCCCCAGGACCCATGAGTCCCGAGCGAGTCTACGTGGAGCGCCGACCGCGGCGCGCCGGACCGGCGGCCTCCTAGCTGGGCGCCAGGGCGACCACCGTCATGCCGCCCTCGGGGGTCCCGTCCTCGCGCCACTGGGCGCCATGGAGGATCACGGCGGTCCGCGGCTTCAGGTTGGAGTGGTCGAAGCGCAGCCGCAGCCGGGACAGCGTCCTGGGGCCGAGCTCCATCGAGGCCGCGCCGAGCAGCCGATCCTCGGCGAAGACGCCCTCGCCCAGGCCCGAGCGCTTCGCGAACCCGCGCTTCTTGAGCAGCAGCCGGGGGTCGATCTCCTCGCCGCGCGCGTCGACGACCTCGAGCGACACCTCGCCCGGCGGCTCCTTCGAGAACCCGCCGAACCTGGTCCGCTCTCCGAAGGCCTTGCCGAGGCCGGCCACGAACTGCCTGCTGGGCTTGGGGTCGAAGGCCCACACGACGAAGCGCTTCCCGCGTCGCTTCACGGCCGTCGTCGTGAGCTCCTCCCACCACAGCCCGGTCCGCTTCTCGCGCTTGCGCGGGTCCTTCCGCGTGCCGGCGCCGCCCTTGGACATCGTGGCGGAGGCCGTCGTGGTGGCGAGGATCTCGATGTTGTGCTGGGCCTCGTGCTGCTCGTTCGGGACGTCGAACGGCGAGCTCGGCGGGGTGACGCCGACCGGAAACGCCCGCACGATCAGGCAGCGGTGACCGGGCCCGTCGATGGCCGTCGTCGCCGACGACGGGGTCCACGGGAAGCTCAGCGTGGCACCGCTCTCGCTCAGGACGGGCTCAGATCCAGCGACGCCGGCGGGGCGGAAGAGAAGCGTCCCCGGGTCGATCCGCTTCGTGCCGTTGGTCGGACTGAGCACGAAGCCGGGCTTGCCGACGTAGACCTCGGCGGTCACCTTCTCCTCCAGTATCGGCTCCTCGTGCGCGTGCACGCGGATCTGGACGTCGTTGACCCCCTGCGTCGCCTCCCCGGGATGCGCGGGGACGACGACGTCGGGGCTGAGCCACCACGGGCCCGGGATCATGCTCGTGCTGTCGGGGGCGCCGAGGTCCCCGGCCTTGTCCTCCACGTAGACGCTGACGTCGAATCCGTATGCCATGCCCGCTCCTCTCGGCTCGCGCCCGGATCAGAACGCATCGCCGGAGCGTCGTCAAGCCGACGCGCATCGCGGTAGGGTCCCGGGGCCATGACCGAGCACGGAAGCAGGCGGGGTCGCACGGCGGCGACGGTGGGGACGATCGCCCTCGTGGCGATCGCGTGCGGCGTGGGAACGGCGGCCGCGGCGCCGGCGCGGATCGCCTTCAGGGCCCAGGGCCCGAGCACCCCCGACGGACAGACCTTCAACATCTTCACCGTGCGCTCCGACGGCAGCGACCTGAGGCAGGTCACGAGGGGGCAGTACGACCTGGCGCCGTCATGGTCGCCGCGCCACAGCCGGCTCGTCTTCGGAGTGCTCCAGCACCTCGTCGGCTCGATCGCCATCGTCAACGCCGACGGCTCGCACCGTCGCACGCTGCCGCATACGGACGACGGGGTGGCTCCGGATTGGTCGTCGAAGGGGAGGATCGTCTACGTTCGGCCGTACAAGTCGGGCAACGCCCTCTTCACGATCCGCCCGAACGGCAAGGGCTTCAAGCGGCTGACCGGAGCGGGCAGGTTCTACTCCGCGCCGGCGTGGTCCCCCAACGCGACGAGGATCGCGTACGTCAAGGGGAACGCGATCTTCACGATGCGTGCGGACGGGAGCCGGAAGCGGCGCCTGATCGACGACGGACGCGCGCCCAACTGGTCACCGGACGGCCGGCGCATCGCCTTCCAGCGCGGCAGCAACGTGTACGTCGCGCTCGACAACGGCACGAACATCCGGAGGCTCACCGGCGGGACGCGCGCCGGCCTGGCCCCCGCCTGGAGTCCCGGCGGGACCCGCATCGCCTTCGGCGGCGTTGGCGGAGGGATCTGGACGATGGACCGCGACGGGCGGGACGCGCGGCAGATCAGGGCGACGGGCTCGGACGCGGACTGGTAGGGCGCGACCGCGGCTGGCGCGGCCCGTGCCGGATCAGCCGTCGGTCGCCGGTGCGGCTGAGTACTGCTCGTCGGTGACCTTGTCGCCCCAGTTGGCGGCGACGTGCTCGTCATCGACCTCGTTGAGCGCGATGTGGACCATGAACCGGTTCGGCGCCGCGCCGTGCCAGTGGTCCTCGTCGGGAGCGAAGAAGACGCGGTCGCCGGGGCGGACGACCTCGATCGGACCGCCGCGGCGCTGCACGAACCCGATGCCCTCGGTCACGTAGATCGTCTGGCCGAGCGGGTGCGTGTGCCACGCGGTACGTGCGCCGGGCGTGAAGTGGACGAGGTTGGCCTGCACCCGTCCGGGCGCGGGCGCCGCGGCGACCGCGTCGATGTACACGTCGCCGGTGAACCAGTCGTCAGGCCCCTTCGCGGTGTCGAGCCCGTTTCTCGTGATCTCCATGCGAAGACAAGTTACGGGGTTCGGTGACCACGGCCGTGACGACGCTCCCGTAGGCTGACGAGCGACAGGAGGATCGAAGAATGAACTCGAGCGAGGCCGTGGGCACGATCCGGGCGCTGTGGCGATTCCCCGTCAAGTCGATGCTGGGCGAAGAGCTCGACTCGGCCGACCTGGGTGTCGGCGGCGTCGTCGGGGATCGCGCGTACGCGATACGAGACCGGGAAACGGGCAAGGTCGCGAGCGCGAAGCACCCGAAGCTGTGGCCCGGCCTGCTCCAGTGCCGGGCCGCGTTCGTCGAGCCGCCGCGTCCGGGCCACGACCTTCCACCGGTGCTGATCGAGCTCGCCGACGGCAACTCGGTGGCAAGCGACGCGGCCGACGTCGACACGGTCCTGTCGCGCTTCTTCGGCCGCGACGTGGAGCTGGCGCGCGCCGCGCAGAACGGGTACGCGATCGATCAGTACCACCCCGACGAGGAGAGCTACGACCCCGAGGGGCACCGCGACGAGGTGGTCGAGGTGCAGCTCGGTGCGGCGTTCTTCAACCAGCGAGGGCTGCCCTCCGCCGTCCCCGAGGGCTCGTTCTTCGACCTCTTCCCGCTCAGCGTCCTCACGACGTCAAGCCTCGACCGGCTGGGCGAGCTCGAGCCACAGAGCCGCTTCGACGCCCGGCGGTTTCGCATGAACGTGATCGTGGACACCGCGGCGCCCGGCTTCGTCGAGAACGAGTGGGTCGGTCGCACGCTCGCGATCGGGGACGACGTCAGGCTCGGCGTGGCCCTGCCGGATCCTCGTTGCGTCATGCCGAGCCTCGCACAGGAGGATCTTCCGAAGGACTCCGGGATCCTCAAGGCGCTCGCCAAGCACAACAGGATCGACGTCGCGGGCTCGCTCTACCCGTGCGCCGGCGTCTACGCCGTCGCGGAACGGACGGGGACGATCCGCAAGGGGGATCGCATCAGCCTGGCCTGAACTCGCCCGGCGCCACCTCTATTCGGTGGTAGCGTTGCGCCATGGAGGCGCGTGATGTTGCTCGGTCGCGGGCGCCGGCCGTAGTCAACGCTCTCGGCTACGCGGTCGACCCGATTCGCTATATCCGCTGGGTCTCGCGCCGTTCTGGGCCGGTTACCAGCCCACGGTTCCCCGGTTTTCCGCTGATCGTGAGCGTCTCCGATCCCGAGCTGGCCCGCCAGGTGTTCATGGGCGATCCATCAACCTTTCATTCCGGCGAGTCGAGCAAGGCGGTGCTGGAGCCGACGGTGGGCGCCAATTCGGTCCTGACGCTCGATGACGAGCCGCACATGCGCCAGCGCAAGCGGCTGCTCAAGCCCTTCCACGGTGAGAACGTGACGCGCTGGGAGGCCACGATCCGTTCGATCGCCGAGCAGGACATGGCGAGCTGGCCGGTGGGCAAGCCGTTCGCGTTGCACGAGCGCACCCGGGCGATCACGCTGGAGGTGATCTTGCGCGCTGCCTTCGGGGTGAGCGAGCGGGCTCGGATCGACCGGGCGCGGGCGCTGATCATGGAGTTCGCCGACCGCGCCCGTGCGATCAGCATCTTCTCGTTCGTGCGCCGAGACTTCGGGCCACTGAGCCCGTGGGCGCGGTTCAAGCGCGCGAGGGACGCTCTCGACGCCTTCCTCTACGAGGAGATCGACCGCCGACGAGTGGAGCCCGACCTGGCCGAGCGCGACGATGTCCTATCCATGCTGCTGTGCGCCTCCGACGAGGCGGGCGAGCCGCTCTCGCGTCAGGAGCTCCGAGATGAGCTCGTGACGGTGCTCGGCGCCGGCCATGAGACCACCGCAACGGCGCTCGCCTGGGCCTTCGAACGGGTGCTGCGCACTCCGCGGGTGCTCGACCGCCTGAGGCAGTCGCTGGCCGAAGGTGACGAGTACCTGGAGGCCACGATCAAGGAGACGCTGCGTATCCGGCCGCCCGCGATCACCGTCACCCGCAAGGTGACGCGCGAGACCGAGCTCGGTGGCTACCGCATTCCCGCCGGAGCGCTCGTGATGCCGGCGATCGCGGGAATCCACTTTCGCGAGGATCTCTATCCGGAGCCCGACGAGTTCCGCCCGGAGCGCTTCCTGGGCAGCACGCCGGGCGGCGGCATCTGGATCCCGTTCGGCGGCGGCGTGCGCCGCTGTGTCGGCTCCGCGTTCGCGCAGTTCGAGATTCGGGTGGTCATGCGGACGATCCTGGAGCGCGCGCAGCTGCGAGCAGCCAGCGCGCGGCCTGAGCGGTCGAAGCTCCGGATCGCCCTGGCAGTGCCAAGCCGCGGCTGCCGCGTCGTGCTCGAGCGGCCCGTCACAACCGAGCGCTCATTGGCGGGGACTCCTGAACCCGCACGAATCGCCGGCTGAAATCCGCGGTTCTGTTTCGCGCGCCCTGGTCTTGAGCGACTAAACAGGTCGATCGGGCTGCGCCGGCGGCGGTGCGGGACAATCAACCCGTGGCGAGCACAGATTCTCGAGCGGGGTGGCTCGGCGCGATCACGGGTGCGATCGTCGCACTCGCTCTGGCCGGGCCGGCGCTCGCGAACGACGCATCCGTACAGGCGATCGCCGTCGCGCTGCGCCACGGCTCCGTCTACGCGAGCCCCGCCGCGCGTCCCACGCTCTCGGCGGCCCAGGCCAGGCGTGTCGCGCGGGAGGTGGCGAAGCGCGATCGCGGCCGCATCAAGGTGGTCGTCGTCTCGGAGGCCGAGGCGTCGCGCGCGGGCGGCGTGACCGCGCTCGCTAACGAGCTCGACCACAGGCTCGGCGCACCGGGCACCGTGTTCGTGACGGCCGGGTCGCGATCCTGGCTCGTGACGGCGTATCCGGACACCAACGCGGCCACGGCCGCGGTACAGCAGGCGTTCGACGCTCATGACGCGCTCGTCGACCAGCTGCGCGAGGCGGTCGCGGGCATCGCAGCCGTCGATCCGGGCGCGGGCACGTCGACGCCGCCGGCCAGCCCGCCGCCCGCGAACCCGGCCCCCGAGCCTGCGGGCACTCACGTCTCCGCGACCGTTTGGATCGTGGTCGCCGCGGTGATCGGGCTGCCGCTCGCCGCGTGGGCGCTGCTGACCGGCCGCCGGCGCTGGCGCGCCCGGCGCGAGGCGCGCGAGACCTTCGACGACGACCTGGCCGACGCCCGCCAGCAACTCGTCTCGCTGGGCGACGACATCCGCGACCTCGACATCGACGAGTCGATGCCGGGAGCCGACCCCGCGGGCAAGCGCAGCTACGAGGACGCCCTCGACCAGTACCAGCGCGCCGAGCGCCTGCTCGGCGAGGAGGCCAACCCGCGCCGCCTCGCGCGGGCAAACGCGGCGCTCGCCGAGGGCCGCCGGCTCATGGACGCGGCCCGCGCGCAGCTCGCCGACCGCTCACCCGCCCGCTGACGGGCGAGTCGAGCGACGACGGGCCATTGGAGGTCGCGGGATGCTTATCGAACCCCGGGTTCATCAGAAAGCTGGGGGCTGCCCTGCCATAGCACCCGCTTTTGAGCGACGCGGAGCCCCGGCCGTTGTCGGGCACCTTGGCTTGGCGGTGCGTTGACCCGGCTCATCGCGGCCCGATACGTTCGCGCCCTTGCCAGATCGCGATCGTCGCCCGCTTGCATCCCGCTCTCGCCGAAACGACCGGCGAGCTGCAAGCGGCGGAGGTCGGTGAATCACGTCCTCCTCGTAGGGCGGATCGAACAAGACCCCGAGTCGCGGCCCCGATCCAGACGGCCCCCGTCTGCTTCGTCTCGCAGTGCGTCGCCGCAATCAGCGCAGCGGGATTCCCGAGCCTGGGGTGAGCTACCTCGAGGTCGTCTTGCCCTGGCCGCGCGCGATGGATTACTCGGAGCTGCGGAAAGGCGACCTCGTTGCCGTCTCCGGCTTGATCGAGCGAAACGAATTCCGCGACTCTGGCGGCGAGTGGACGTGGGAGCAGCGGATTATCGCTGACTGGATCGAACCGCTTGGGTCGGCGCTAGCGCGGTAGTTACGGCCCCCTAGGAGTTGAGTGCGAACGTCAGGCAATGCTCGACGCGCATCCGCTTATCGAGCGTATTCCCCCCGCCGGCGGTCGGTGGCGGCAGATAACGTCGTGCCGTTGGGATCTCCCGACGTTGCTGCTCAACCGTACGGAGCCCGGCGAGCTTCGCGAGGCCTTTTGTGATGTGGCAGATGGATACGGGCTTACCCTCGATGGTCGCATCGGCCACGACAAACGTTGCCCGACCATCCGGCTTTAGAACACGCGCAACCTCTGTGAGGACAGAGCCGAGATCGGTGAGGTACCTGGCGATGATCCGAGTGCTCCGAGGCGAAATCACGTCCTTCGCCGTACGGCGGATCAGCGCCTTGTGCCTTGTCTCCAGATCCGACCCGCGCTCGGTTCCGATGGAGTCGCCCCGCAACTCACGAAGCTCGCCAATCGTGTAACCCATCCAAACGAGACTCATCCGGTGGCCACGCAGGTAATCAATCGCCTGCAAATACGGCGGTGAGGTCATGACGAGGTCGATCGAGTTCGACCTGATCGGTAGGTCTCTGGCATCTCCCCGGCCCAAACGAAGACGACCATCGGCGGGCCGCTTGGGCGCTACCTGGCGATGCCGCTGGACAACGGCGCGCACCGCCCCCTCAAATCGTTCGATCGGGTCGAAGCTGGCGACGTCCCGGACGCGGTGCGGTCGGCTATGCGAAACGTCGCGCGCGCGAGACGCCCCTGCGTCCTTCGTGACGATCAGGCGACTGAAGCCGCACCACAACGGATCAGCCACGTCGTCGCCGCACTCGGTGATCGCAGCGGCAAGGGCTCCGAGGCGGCCCTGTGCCTTCTCGTCGAACCAGTAGTCGATGAAATCCTGGGTTTCGGCGTCGGCATGGACGTAGCGCGTCGCGCTGCTCGCTCGCGCAAAGGTCGCAACGCGTTCGGCGGCAGACAGGACCTCCTGCTCATCGATCGGCCGCCCATTCGTTCTTGCGATGATTACGGCCAGCGGATCACTATCGAAGCCAACCGCCCGGTACCCCTGCAGTGCAGCAAGCACCGGGATCGTGCCCGAGCCCATCATCGGATCGAGCACACGGATTTTTCGATCGAGGCGGCGAGGCAAGCGCTTGAGCGCGAGCTCTGGCGCCATCCTTGCTGGGAACGGATGCACGGGTAACGGCGCGGTGGTCATTTCGCCTCCTTCGCCGCATCCTTGAGCGCCTCCTTGAAGAGATCCGCCACCGCGTCCTCTACGGGGTCTACCGCCGCGCGTAGCTCCTTGACAATGGAGGTGATCGAGCCGTTGAGCGCAAGCTGGTCACCCTCGAACCAAAGACCGTCAGGCCCAAGCGCGGCAAGTCCACGCACTAAGCCCCGGAGTTCGCCCACCGGGTAATCGAGCTTGTGTTGCAACTTGAGCGCGGTGCTGAGAGCGGGCACCGTGACCGCATCCTTTTGGTCGCTCAGTTGTCGCGTCAGCTCAAGGATTTCCTTGATCGGGGGCGGACTCGACGGTGGCTTTGCCTCCGCCAACTTCTTCACCCAAGCCGTTGCTTCGGCCGGTGAGTGACAATCGAAGAGTGAGCGCAGACTCAGCGGAGTCGAGCTCCGGAACGGGAACAGATCGACAATCTGCGCCAGCTGATCGACGGTGAGCGGGGTGATCTTGTCGGTGCCGCAGTTCTCGACGATCGAGGTCTCATCACCCTTGGCCCCCTGATAGCCCGGAGCGACTAGCAGCGAGTAGTCCGCCTTGTACTTGGTCCGGTGCTTGCGAAGAGTCTGAGTTCCGGCAGTCGCCGCCTTGATCGTCTCCTGCTGCGATGACTTGGCGTCGTAGGTGACCGCGTAGCTCTCTGAACCTCCACCCTCGGAGCGCGCTCCGAGACCAGCCCGAGCGACGCCGTCGGGCTTCCCATTGCCGCCAATGCGCGTAACGTCGAAGCCGAGGAGTTCAAGCGCGTCAGCGACGGCGTCCTCCAACTCCTCCTCCAGGCCTTTCGCATCCCGGAGCTGTCGCGCGACGACCGATGACGATCTGGGGTGGATGTACACCAATGCCCGCAGGAACTCATCCCGCCGGTTGAGAATCTTGTGGACGAGCGCCGGCTCAAGGTCCTCGTCGACCATGTAGATCTGCGTCAGTAGCTCCGTGACACCCACGAGGCGCAAAGGCTCACCCGCGCCCTGGACATCGAGAAAGTTGTCGATGAATGGATGGTCCGCGTTGACGATCGCGGCGCGCTTGGTCACGTCATACCGGACGAGAGGCTTCTCGTAGCCCAGCCGCTCGATCAAGACCTGCTGTAGCAGCGTCTCATCGGTCTCGATCGCCTTGGCTGCCTCCTTCGTGGCGTCCTCATCGAGTCCCAAGAGGTCCAGCAGCGCCGTCTCACCCTCCACTGCACGACGGAGCACCCGCCGCAGCGGAGCAGTGGAGAGCGCTGGCGGAGGAGCCGCGATCCGCTCTGACGAGGAAAGGAGGTCCTTGGCGCCCTCATCCTCCATCTTTGAGCGGTAACTGCGGGCCCGATTGAAGATCGCCAGCAAGTACGCACGGACCTCGCGAAGCGCGTTGGAGTCCTGGATGCTCTCGCGCGGCGAGGCGAGGTGGGCGTCGAGTCCGTCGGCGTGCAACTCCATCCGGAACCGAGTGAGGACACCGTGATGCAACTCGACATCGATTCCGAACGTTTCGTCGTCGAGATTGACTAGGCGTTCGCGGACCTTTACAAAGAACCCGTGGCTGCGACCAAGCTCGTCTGACTTACTGCCCTTCAGGCTTCGATCGAACAGCTGCGCCTTGCCTCGGATGAATCCGGCTGTTGGCAATTCGATGCCAGGGTGCTTGTCCTTATCAGTGGTGGCCTTGTCGGCATACGGCCAATCCTTGAGGCCCTTGTCCGTCTCACCAACGATGAACTCCCAAGGTGGAGCCAACCCGACCTTGCTCGACTTGAGTTCTTCGTGATTGACCCACAGCTTGAACTCGTCGCTCAGGGGCAGCGCCGTCCGCAGGATCCACCGAAGCCGGCCCTCTTTGATGTCTTGGCCGCGCTGCTTGAGGTGGCTGAGGACCGCGACTGTCCAACTCTCAGGCGCCTCCTTCTTCGCGAAGAGCGCCTTCAGGACTTCGTCGTCTGATCCCAGGACAGCTTCAAGCGTCTTCTTTGCATCGTCGTCGCTGAGGTCGACGACCTTCAGCGACATCGGCGTGGGATCACTCATCTCACCCTGCGCAGATCCGTAATCCATCGTGACGGCGCGGATTTGGCCTTCGGCCCGGCAGACGTAGGTCAGCTTCTCTGCGAGCACATATGTCGCGAGCTTCCCGATCCCGAACTTGCCGATCGGGCTCCGCCCTTCGTGGACGATCTCGTTCCCGTCATCGCCGCGCTTGGGCGAGATGCCGACCTGCCACAACTCCTCGAGACCGGCAAGGTCCATCGAGACCCCGTCATCGATCACAGTCACGTATGCGTCGGCCTTCGCGAGATCCGGTGGGATGCGAACCCATACGCGGTGTGCTCCCGCGTCATACGAGTTCGAGATCAGCTCCTCAAACGCCTTGTTCGGCGACGAGTACAGGCCCTCCGAAAAGCGATCGATGATCCCGTAGGAGATCCGGACATCGATCTCCCCGCCTGGCTCGCCGCCGGCGATGAACTCGGCCGGCTCGACCTGGATGCCGGTCCCGTCTTCCGGCATTAGGCCCTGCCCACCAGGGCGTCAGTGGATGGGGAACGAGGGACCATAGCTCCAGAGTACGTCGAAGCCCGGAAGGGGAGCAACCACCGTCGGCCCGCCCACGACGCGGTGCCGAGTGCTCTACCCCCCAGGAGGACGAGTTCCGCCCCCCATAGGGCGACTCTCAGTCCGCTGCGCGCCGCGCGACCTCCGCAAGCGACACGTCCAGCGCCTGAGCGATCCGCAGCATCGTCTCCCAGCTCGGGTTCCGATGGCCGCGCTCAATGCCCGATACGTACGTGGCGTGGAGGCCGGCCGCGTCTGCCAAGCCCTCCTGAGTCAGGCCCCGCTCTTGCCGGAGACTGAGCACGGCCGCCCCTAAGGAGCGCCGGGGATCGAGATTGGCCACCCCGGCACCGTGCCGCGCGGCCCCTTCCCAAGTCCATAGACGATGATGTAAGTTGGCCTGATGCCCCAGATCGTTCCGTGGCAAGAGCGGCGACCGAGCAGTGCGTCGTGAAGTCGCGGCCTCGAGGCGTCGCGTCAGCCCGACTCGCCATCAGCCTCGCGATCGTCGCCGCGGTCGCTGCCCTTCCGAGTGCCGCGGCCGCGAAATGGAGCAAGCCCCAACGGCTTAATTCGAAGACCGAAGCGGCCTACCCGGCACTCGCCGGCGAAGGCGAGTTGCTCGCCTACTGGCCGGGTGGCATCCGTCCTGGCCTGGCAAAGACTGCGCCGGGCTTCTCGCCTCCTCTCGGAGCGGCTCAACAAGACC
>DASVQK010000089.1:0-11844 GCA_036389105.1 Thermoleophilaceae bacterium | reverse complement strand
CACGGCGAAGCGTCTCGACCGCCCACCGCCCGTCACCAGGCTCGGCGGCCAGGAGCTGGACGGCCACGCGGTCGTCGTCGTCGCCCCGCTCCGCGAGCAGGACGGCCGCGCGCGAGTGCATGCGCGCGGCCTCCGCTCCCGGCAGCTCCGAGTAGACGGCCGCGCGCACGATCGGGTGCACGAACCGCGCTTCCCCGGGCGCCAGCAGATCGAAGCGCGCGAGAGCGTCGGCGGCCGCAAGCGATTCGTCGGGCCCGATCGTCGCCAGCCGCGCCGCGGCGGCGAGGTCCGACCCGTCGCCCAGCACCGCGATCGCACGCGCCAGCTCGACGGCGGCGGTCCCCAGGGCCCGCAGACGGCGCCGCACGAGCCGCGCGACCGACTCCGGGGCCACGCTCATGACTCGCTCGGCCGCGGCGGCGGACGGGACGACGCCGTCGCCCGCCAGCGACTGCAGGAGCTCGCGCAGGAACAGCGGGTTGCCGCCGGTGGAGCGGTGGCACGCCGCGGCGAACGAGGCGTCCGGCTCGGCGTCCAGCACCACGCGCACGAGCACGGCCACCGCGTCGTGGCGGAGCGCGCGCGGACGCAGCGTGCGGGCCCGCGGCACGGCGGCGATCCGGTCGGTCAGGTCGGTGTCGACCTCGGGCTCGGGGTGCCGGCGCGCGACCACCAGCAGGACGGGCAGGTCGCTCGCGCGGTTGGCCAGGTAGACGAGGAAGCGGAGCGACGCGGGGTCGGCCCAGTGAGCGTCGTCGACGACGATCGCCAGCGGCGCGCGAACGGCGAGGTTGGCCGTCAGCCAGTAGAGGCCATGGTGCGCGCTCGCGGGCTCGGCGTCGAGCAGGGGCGCATCGGCGGGCAGGTCGAGGAAGATCGGGGCGCTGACCGCCGCGGCGCCGGACAGGACCTCGTCGCGCTCCGCCGGCTCGAGTGCGAACAGGCGCGCCTCGAAGAGCTGGCGCACCACGCCGAAGGGCAGCTCCCGCTCGAGCTCGGTGCCGCGAGCGGTGAGCGACTCGAGGCCGGCGTCCCGGGCCACGCCGGCGACCTCCTCGAGCAGCCGGCTCTTGCCGATGCCGGCAGGACCCTCGACGACGGTCACCCCGCCCTGGCCCGAGGAGGCAAGCGCGGCCATCTCGCCCAGGGCGGACAGCTCGGCCTCGCGATCGAGCAGCCGGTCCCCGAACCTCTCCTGCTGTGCGGTGAGCTCCTGCATTGCCTCCCTGCGTCGCAATTGTCCCCAAAAGACCCGGGGAAAGTGCAGGGGCGCGGGAACGCCCGGCTCGGGTAATACTCGTGGCGTGGCGAGGTCGTTCACAGTGACGCGGTGGCGGGTCGGGCTCTGGGTGGTGGCCGCGGTCGCCGCGGCCAGCGCTGCCGTCCCGGCACTCGCGCAGGCGGAGGAGGGCAGGCGGCAGGCCGGCAGCATCCGCTACACCACGACCGAGCCAGGTGCGGCCACCGGCACGATCACCAGCATCGACTGGATGGACCCGGCTCGGCCGGGCGGCAAGCCATACTCGGTCAAGACGTTCATCCTGCGCTATCCGGCGGGCGCCGCGGTCGACTTCGACGCGACCGAGCACTGCACGGCGTCCGACGCCCAACTCATGACGCAGGGCCACGACGCGTGCCCGCCCGGAAGCCGCATCGGCGGCGGCACGATACGCAGCGACACCGGCTCGACCGGGTCGTTCCCGCCGCGCTTCGTGGACAACGTGGTGAACAACTACAACGGCGACGGCGAGCTGGTGGGCGTGGCCGAGACGGACAACCCGCCGCTCAAGACCGTGACGCACACGACCATCGAGGGCACCACCTTCACGACGGAGTTCCCGGCCTTCCCCGGCAATCCGCCGCCCGACAACTACTCAGCGTTCGCCAACTGGCGGCTGCACACGGACGCAATCGTCCGCGCCGGCCGGGTCTTCGGACGCACGCCGCCCACCTGTCCGGCCAGCGGCAACTGGGTCATCGCCGCCACGTTCGTCTACCGCGACGGCGTGTCCCAGACCGTGAACACCCTGTCGCCCTGCAAGCGGCCCGGCGGCGGCGCGAACGCCGGCGCCCCGAAGCTGCGGGTGAGGGGCGTGCCGCGCGGGCACTGCGCCTCCCGCGCCCTGAGGCTGCGCGTCAAGGTGCGCGGCGGCGCGGAGCTCAAGCGCACCACGGTCGCCCTCGACGGGCGGCGCATCCACACCGCCAGGCTGCGCAGCTTCCGCCTGCACGTGCGCGTGGCACACCTGCGGCCGGGTCGCCACCGGCTGGTGGTCCGCACCATCGACGCCCAGCTTCACCGGGTGAAGAGGGCGCGGCGCTTCAACCGCTGCGGCTGACGGCGCGCGCCCGGCGCACCACCCGCACCCGGGCCACGGCCGGCAGCGCACCGGCGGCCGTGACGACCGCTCGCCGCCGCCCGCGGTGCTTGAAGCGCATCCGCACGCGGGCCCTCCCGCGCTTCCCCGTCCGCACGCGCCGCCCCGCGAAGCGCACCAGCGCCCCGCGCACCGCCACCCGCTTGCCGGCTCGCTTCACGGTCACGCGGAAGCGGAAGCGCCTGCGCACACCGGCCCGCACGCGCCGCGGCTTGACCGTCAGCCGCAGGCGCGGCAGCGGGCCGGGCTGCGCGCGCGGCGCGACGAACGGCGCGAAGGGCGCCAGCCCGCGCTCCTCGACCTTCACGTCCAGCACGGCCCAGTGCGGCGGGTTGGCGTCCGGGAATGTCTGGTTGGTGACCAGCACGCGGTCGTCCATGAAGGCCACGCTGGCGGGGCCGTCGAACGGTATCTCCTGCGCCTGGTTCTCGACCGGCGTCGAAGGAATGCGCGCCAGCTCCTCGCCCTCGGGTGAGATCACGACCAGCTGGGCGGCCGCCGCAAGGGCGAGGTAGATCCTGCCCGAGCTGCCGAGGGCGAACCCGTCGGGCCCGTCCACGGGACGGCTCTCCCACAGCTGGCTCAGCTCGCCGGGTCGGCCGTCGGGACGGACCGGCAGCTTGTACAGGCGGCCGGTGGTGGGGTTGCCGGCACTCGGGTTGGATCCCGTGTTGGCGAACAGCAGCGTCCGGCCGTCGGCCAGCACCTGGATGCCGTTCGGCCCGTAGACGCTCTCCAGCCGCGGGTCGGTGAACCACACCTCGGCGCGGCCCCCGCCGCGCGGCACGCGCCAGATCAGCCCCTGGTCGATGTCGGTCACGTAGGCCGTGCCGTCGGGCGCGAAGGCCACGTAGTCGGGGCCCGCCGGCCCGTCGAGATTGGTGGCCGAGCAGTCAGTGGAGCCCGCGGCCGCCGAGCACGGCGGCACGTCGCGGAAGCTCGCGTAGCGCCGCTGCACGCCCGTCACCGGGTCGAGCGTGACCATGCGCGGGTCGGCCGAGCGGTCGAGCAGGTACAGGATGCCGTCCCCGTCGCGGGCGAGCCCCTGGATGCCGTGGTCCTGGTCGAGCGGCTGGCCCTGGAGCACGTAGGTGCGCACGAGCTTGCCGTCCGGCGAGTAAGCGAACACGCGCGAGGGCGCGCCCGCGTCCTCGTCGCTCCCCTTGCCGAACTGGTTGGTGCCCACGTAGACCGTGCGGTCGGGCATGACCACGATCGGCTCGGGCGAGCCGGGGCTCGGCACCCTTGCGAACACGCGGACGTCGTACGGCGGACGCTGCGCCGGCGCCGCGGGGGCCGCGATCGAGCACGCGGCGAGCGCGCACAGCGCGACGGCCGCGACGACCGCGCGGCGGGTCACTCCACCACCAGCCCGTGACGCATCGTGTTCTCGGTCACCACCCGCGGCTCCACGAACTGAAGAAGGTAGTCGGGTCCGCCGGCCTTCGAGCCGACTCCCGACCGCCGGTTGCCTCCGAACGGCTGGCGCCCGACCATCGCGCCCGTGATCGAGCGGTTCACGTACAGGTTGCCCACCGGCACGCGACGGGCGACCTCGCGCACCGTGGCAGGACTGCGCGAGAACAGGCCGCCGGTCAGCGCGAAGGGCGAGTCGTCGAGCGCGTCGAGCGCCGCCTGCACCGACGGCACGCGCTCGACCGCCAGCACCGGACCGAAGATCTCGTCGCGTATCACCGGCGAGCCGGGCGGCAGGTCGGTGGCCACGGTGGGCGCGCAGAACCAGCCGTCCTCGGGCACGGGCTCGCGCCGCGCCACCACGCGGCCCTCCTCGGCCGCCCGCCGCGCGTAGCCCTCCACGCGGTCGCGAGCCTCCTCCTCGATCACCGGCGGCACGTCGGTGCCGAAGCGCTCGGCCTGTCCCACCGCCAGCACGGACGCGGCGCCGGCCAGGCGCTCGAGCAGCTGGTCCGCCACCGCCTCGTGCGCCAGCACGCGCGCGCAGGCAGAGCACTTCTGACCCGCGTAGACGAACGCGGACGCGACCACGGCCGGCACGGTCTCGTCCAGGTCGGCGTCCGAGTCCACGATCACGCAGTTCTTGCCGCCCATCTCGGCCACCACCCGCTTGACGTGCCCCTGACCGTCCGGCGTCTCGGCGGCCGCGCGCACGATCTCCAGCCCCACCGCGCTCGACCCGGTGAACGCGATCGTGTGGACGCCCGGGTGCCGCACTAGCGCCGCGCCGGCCCGGCCATGGCCTGGCACGAGCGAGATCGCGCCGGGGGGCACGCCCGCCTCCCGCAGCGCCTCGACCAGCATGAGAGCCGACGCCGGCGACTGCTCCGCGGGCTTCAGCACCACCGCGTTGCCGGTGGCCAGCCCGGCGGCCACCATGCCGGCGGGGATGGCCAGCGGGAAGTTCCACGGCGAGACGACCGCGACCAGGCCGCGCGGCTCGTAGCGCATCTCGTTGCGCTCGCCGGGGGCCTGGAGCAGCTCCGGTCCGGCCGCGAGCCCCACCGCCCCGCGCGCGTAGTACTCGAGGAAGTCGATCGCCTCGCACACGTCGGCGTCCGCCTCGGCCCACGGCTTGGCGCACTCGCGGACCTGGAGCGCGGCCAGCTCCAGGCGCCGCTCGCGCAGCAGCGCGGCGGCGCGCACGAGCACCCCGGCGCGCTCCTCGGCCCCGCGGTCGCGCCAGCCCGGGAACGCCTCGGCGGCGGCGCCCACGGCCGCGTCCGCCTCGCGCTCGCCGCCGTCGGCCGCCAGGGCCACCACGCGCCGCGGCCACCCGGGGTCGGTGGACTCGAACGACCCCCCGGCGGCGTCGTCCGGCTCCACCCGGTCCGCGCCGATCAGCAGCGGCACCCGCAGCGGCAGCCGCGGCTCCAGCTCGCGCAGCGCGGCCAGGAGCGACTCGCGCGCGTCGCCGCGGCGCAGCTCCAGGGTGGGCTCGTTGGCGAACGGCCTCACGCGGGCGGCGCCAGCAGCTCGTCCAGCGACGCGCCGCGCGACTGCTCGTGCAGGAACGACTCGTTGGAGGTGTTCTCGAGCAGGCGCCGCACGAGGTAGGCCATCCCCGCCACCAGCTCGCCCACCGGGCAGTACGAGCGCACGCGCAGGCCGGCCGCGGCCAGCGACCGCGCCAGCTCGTCGCCCAGGCCGCGGAGCACCTGGAGCTCCAGGTCGGCGTCGCCGCCGCCAGCGGCGCGGTTGTAGGCGATGGCGTGGGACACCGAGCGCAGGTTGTGCGAGCCGACCGCGACGCGCACGAGCGGCCGCCCGTCCAGCAGCCGGCGCGTGAGCTCCTCGAAGTTGCGGTCGCAGTCGGCCTTCTGCTCGAACACCGGCGGGCGCCACCCGTGCTGGCGCGCCTCCACCACCTCGTGGTCCCAGTACGCGCCCTTCACCAGCCGTACCGTGAGCGGCGGTGACCTCCCGGCCGCGCGCGCGAACGCCAGGATGCGGTCGAGGTGGGCGGGCGAGTCGCGCAGGTACGCCTGGAGCACGACTCCCACCGACGGCCCGTCGCGCAGGCCGTCCTCCTCCAGCAGCTCGAACACCAGCTCGAACGTCGTCTCCAGCGAGTCGAGCGACTCCATGTCGATGTGCACGTGCGCCCCCAGCTCGCGCGCGCGGGCCAGGAGCGGACGGAGGCGGCGCGCGGCGTCGTCGCGGCCCACCTCGGGGGCATCGGGACGCAGCAGCGGCGTGAGCGCGGACACCTTCACCGACAGGTTGGCGCGCGGCACCGGCCCGAGCGAGTCGCGCTCGAGCAGCGGTCGCTCGGGCCAGCCCGCCGAGCCCTCGGCCAGGTCGTCCAGCGCCTGGGCGCAGCGCTCGGCGTAGCGGTCCGCCTCGGCCTCCGTCACGGTCGCTTCGCCCAGCAGGTCCAGCGACGACGCGATCCCGGCGTTCCACAGCTCGCGCAGGTCGCGCCGGGCGGCGCGCGGCGAGTCGGCCACGATGAAGCGGTGCGCCATGTGGCGCACGCCCGCGGCGGCGGCCGCGCCCAGCGCGCGCCGGCCGGCGGCGCTCCCGCCCATGCGCATAGCGGCGCGCAGCGGCGGCGGGCGCTCCTCGACCCCCTCCAGGTAGCCGGTCAGGTGGCGCGCCAGGTCGTCGAGCGAGCGCGTGGCCGGCGTCACGTCCACGAGCCGGAACAGCGCGGCTCGCAGCTCGGCGTCCTGCGACGACAGCTCCATCGCGCGCGCGTCGAGCGCGCGCAGGGGATGCCGGGCGGGCGACGGAAAGCCGGCGGCCAGCGACCGGCCGACCTCGCGCAGCTCGGCCTCGACGGGGGACTCGCGCGGTAGCTCGGCGACCACCGGAAGCACGTTACCCTGCGGGAATGCGCCGGTGGGGGTGGATAGCGGCGGCCGTGGCCGCCCTGGCGGCGGCGGCACCCGCGAGCGCCGCGCGGCTCGAGACGTTCACCACCACGAGCCGCTACGTGGACCCGGCCACCCAGGCGTTCAACCACCCGCCCGGCACCGACCCGAAGCGTCCCAACGCGCTGCGCGTGAACGTCCTGCTGCCCGACGGCTACGACGGCAAGCGGCGCTTCCCGGTCCTCTACCTGCTGCACGGGCACGGCGACGCGTACGACTCCTGGATGAGCCCCGAGCAGGGCCGGCTGACCGAGGTGGCCAAGGGCTTCCCGGGAATCGTCGTGATGCCCGAGGCGGCGCGCGGCTGGTACACGAACTGGTGGAACGGGGGCAAGCGGCGCGAGCCGGCGTGGGAGCGCTACCACCTGGAGGAGCTGATGCCGCTGATCCAGAGCCGCTACCGCATCCGCAAGGAGCGGCGCTGGCACGCGATCGCGGGCCTGTCGATGGGCGGCGAGGGCGCGATGTACTACGCCACCCAGCGGCCCGGCTACTTCGGAGCGGCCGCCTCCTTCTCCGGCGTCCTCAATCTCCTGCGCCCGGAGTGGCCGGCCGGCTTCGACAGCCAGGGCGAGAAGCACGAGGAGGTGTTCGGCGACCCCGAGGCGCAGCAGTTCTACTGGGCCGGCCACAGTCCCACCGCCCTGATCGAGAACCTGCGCAACACGCGCGTGTTCGTGGCCGTGGGCGACGGCACGCCGGGGCCCGGCGACCTGACCAACTACTTCGGCGCCGTCGCGGAGAGCGACCTGCGCCAGCACGCGGTGGACTTCGTCAACGCGGCGCGGGACGCCCAGGTCAGCGTCGAGTACGACCCGCGCCAGGGCGTGCACGACTGGCCCTACTGGCGCCAGCACCTGACCGACGCGCTCAAGTGGGGCTTCTTCGAGCCGGTGATCGAGCGGCCGCTCGAGTGGTCGTTCACCACCGTGGCGCAGTCCAGCCGCGCGTGGGGCTACCGGTTCGACTTCGACGAGACGCCCTACGTCGTGGTGACCCTGCGCCGCTTCGCCGACCGGCTGGTCGGAGAGGGCCAGGGCAGGGTGACGGTGCACACTCCGAGCGGCCGCACGCTGAAGGCGGACCTGCCGTTCAACATCGCGCTGCCGAAGGAGCGGGTCCACCGCGTGCGGGACCAGCGGCTGCGGCGGCGCTCGGCCAAGCGCTAGGGTCGATCCGGTGAGCGACCGGATCATGTACGTCAAGCCCGGCTGCCCCTACTGCGAGGGCGCGCGCGAGCGCCTGCGCGACCAGGGGCTGGACTGGGAGGAGCGCGACGCCACCAGCCGGCCGGAGTGGCGCGAGGAGCTGTTCCAGCACTCGCCGCGCGGCGTGGTGCCGACGATCGTCGAGACCGGCGGCGGCGTGACCGTCGGGCACGACGGCGGCGGCTGACGCGTCCACTGAGGGCGGCCGGTCGGCCGCCGCCGTTGGTTTTACACTCACCCGCCGCATGGACTACCCGGTCGAGTCATTCACGGACGAGGAACGCGACCGCCTGGCGCCCCACTTCACCAACCTCGACCGGCCGGTGTTCGCGCTGGTGAACCTGCCCGAGACCGTCAAGGGGGCGCTCTTCGCCCGCTACTCGCGCTACCCGGGCACCCTGCGCCGGCTCTTCCTGGACGAGTTCGCCGGCGACATGGAGGGCGCGGCGGCACGCGCCTTCGACGGCGCCGAGGGCCGGCGCGCGGCCGACCTCTACAAGCGCATCTTCCTCGGCTACGGCGACGACTCGGTGGCTCAGCTGGGCGGCGCGCACGTGGCCTGCGAATGGGTGTCGAACGTGCTGACCAAGGTGCTCCAGCGCGGCCGCCTGGCCGCCTATCTCGAGCAGTCCACCCGCTACATCGCCTACGACTCGCCCATGCCCGGCGGCGGCTACCGCTACTGGCGCGATCCATCGCTCGGGCCCGAGTACGCGCGCGCGATGGACGGCCTGTTCGACGCCTACTCGTCCGCGCTGCCGCGGGTGGAGGCCTGGGCGGCCGCCGCCTTCCCGCGCGCCGACGGCGAGCCCGAGGCCGCCCACGCGCGCTCCATCCGGGCCAAGTCGCTCGACCTGCTGCGCGGGCTCCTGCCGGCGGCGTCGCTGTCGCACGTGGGCGTGTTCGCCAGCGGGCAGGCGTACGAGCAGATGATCCTGCGGATGCTGGCCTCGCCGCTGCCGGAGGCGCGCGCGGTCGGCGCGATGGTGCTGCGCGAGCTCCAGGCGGTGATGCCCAGCTTCGTGGCGCGCGTGGACCGGCCCGACCGCGGCGGAGAGTGGATCGAGTACCTCACGGAGCGGCGGCGCACCGCGGCCGGCATCGCCGAGCGCATGGGGCTCGACCGCCCGAGCCCCGGCGAGGGCGACGGACCATCGGTGCGCCTGCTGTCCGTGCAGGGGTCGGAGGACGACCTGCTGGCCGCGCTCCTGTTCGAGGAGTCCGCGGCGTCGGAGGAGGAGATCCGCTCCGCCGTGGGGGTGCTGCCGCCGGACGAGCGCGCCGCGCTGATCGCCGCGCTGGTGGGCGAGCGCCGCAACCGGCGCCACCGTCCCGGCCGCGGGTTCGAGGCCGTGCGCTACCGCTTCGAGGTCGTGTCCGACTACGGGGCGTTCCGCGACCTCCAGCGCCACCGCATGCTCACGATCCAGTGGCAGCCGCTGACCCCGCACCTGGGCGCCGGGGTGCCGGCCGAGCTGGAGGAGGCCGGCGTGGCGGACCGCTACCGCGCCGCGCTCGACTCCTCGCGCGCGGAGTACGAGCGCCTGGCCGGCGCCGGGCTGGGCGAGCTGGCGCTGTACGCGCTCTGCCTGGGCTTCCGCATCCGCTACGTGCTCGACATGAACGCCCGCGAGGCCATGCAGCTGATCGAGCTGCGCTCCGGGCGCGAGGGCCATCCCGGCTACCGCGCGGTGGCGCACGAGCTGCACGCGCAGATCGCCGCCGTGCACCCGGCCGTGGGCGCCGCGATGTCGTACGTGGACCACGACACCGAGCCGCGCCTGGAGCGGATCCTGTCGGAGATCCGCACGCACGCGCGCCGGGCGGAGCCGGTCTAGCGGCAAGGGGCGCAGGTTCGCGCCCGGCGGCCTTCTTAACAAAGAGCCGCCGCAACCGGCGCGCCCCGAAGTGTTCCGAGGGGCGTCAACCAGACACAAGGAGGCGCAGATGCGAAAGACACGTATGTCGATCGCGCTGCTCGTCGCGGCTGCCCTGGCGGCGCTGATCGCGTCCGTCGCGCTGGCCGCGACGATCACGGGCACGAACGACGACGAGCTGCTTCGCGGGACGGACGCGGCGGACCAGATCAACGGCAACGGCGGCAGGGACCGGATCTTCGCGCTGGCGGGGAACGACACGGTGTCCGGCGGCCTCGGCCGCGACCGCGTGTTCGCGGCGGCGGGCGACGACGCGGTGGACGGCGACCGCGGGTCGGACCGGGTGTTCGGCGGCGCGGGCAACGACACGCTCTCGGGCAGCCAGGGCCGCGACCGCGTGTTCGGCGGCCTCGGCGACGACCAGCTCCAGGGCGGCTTCGGCCGCGACGTGCTCTTCGGCGGTGCGGGCAACGACCAGACCAACGGCGGGCCGCAGCACGACCGCATCTTCGGCGGCAGCGGCGACGACGTGTCGGACGGGTCGTACGGCAACGACCTGATCCTGGCCAACCTCGGCACCGACAAGACGTTCGGCGGTCCGGGCAACGACAACCTGTGGGCGCTGGCCCGCGGCGACGTCCACCCCGGCCCGAACGGCGAGACCGACACCGTCGGCGACACGCTGGACGGCGGGATCGGCAACGACCGCTTCCACACGCGCGACGGCGAGGCGGACACGATCTGGTGCGGCGCCGGCCACGACCGCGCCCAGCTGGACGAGGTGGACGTGATCGCGGATGCCACGCCGGCCAACCCGAGCGGGAGCTGCGAGAAGGTCAAGCGCGCGGCCCCCAAGCCGGACGAGGCTCGGGCCGAGGCCGACACGAGCGAGGAAGACACCGAGAGCAGGTAGGGGTGCGAATCGAGCGGGGGCTCCTGCGGGGCCCCCGCTCGGCCCTAGCCGTCCACCAGCAGCGCGTCGATCGGGCCGCGCAGGCGGGCGGTGCGGCGCGACACGCCCGGAAGCTGCATCAGATGGTGCGTGAGCGGCTGCTCGCGGTCGAACCGCCGGCGCTGCTCGCTCGCGATCGGGCGCCATAGGTCGTCCACCACGCGAGCGGGCTCGCCGGAGACGTCCTCGACCGGCCGCTCCAGGTGCTCGGCCCACAGCCGCAGCCGGGTTCCACGCGCCAGCTCGGGATCGCAGGTGATCACGTTCACCTCGGTGTCGTTGAAGAAGGAGTGGGCGTTCAGGTTGGCCGAGCCGACCGTCAACCAGCGGTCGTCCACGATCCCGACCTTGGCGTGCACGTACAGGCGCTCGCTCAGCTCGCCGCTGCGCGAGCGCAACGTGCACGCCAGCATCCGCCCGCCGCCGCCGCGCTCGTCCGCCTCGCTCAGGCATGCCAGCTGGCCGCGCGTGTCGTCCTGCCCGTTGTTGGCCCGCTCCGGCAGCAGGACCACCACGCGGAACTCCTCGGTCGGCGGGTGCTCGAGCTTGTCGCACAGGATCGCCGCCAGCTCCGGCGACCACAGGAACTGGTTCTCCAGGTACACCAGTCGCGCGGCCGCGCGCAGTGCCCTGATGTAGGCCTCGACGATCGTGAAGCTGCCCCTGCGGGCGAAGTCGTAGACCCGCTCGGGGATCGTGCGCACGAGCTGCGCCTCGGTCGCGCCGGCGGGCTCGGGCACGGCGGGCGCGCCCAGGTCCTCACCGTCCACCTCGCGCCAGCGGTGCGCGAAGTGAGCCGCGACGTCGCCCACGATCGGCCCGCGCAGGCGGGTGCCGGCATCGTGCCAGCCGAGCCTGCCGCGGGCGGGGTGGCCGGACTCGTCCCAGCGGTCGCCGGCCAGCGACGTCATGTCGATGCCGTTGACGAACGCGACGCGGTCGTCGACCACCACCAGCTTCTCGTGGTGGCAGTGCATCGGGCGCTCCCTGGCGTCCAGCGCGCACCGTACGCGCGTGCCCTCGGCCAGCGCCCGGCGGCAGTCGCGCACGGAGCCGCGCGTGGGTTCGAACACCGGC
>DASVQK010000088.1:0-13068 GCA_036389105.1 Thermoleophilaceae bacterium | reverse complement strand
GCAAGCAGGCGGCGCTTCAGCTCGTGAGCGCGGGCGCCCGCGGGATGAAGCTGTTCTACCCGCGGCGGCTACCTCCGGGCGCCGGCTTCGTCAGCCCTGGTCGCGCCTACACGATCAAGACCCCCAGCCACAAGAAGTACTTCGCCTACAGGATCGTCCTGTCCACCGGCAAGATCGGGGAGTACTTCGGACTCCAGGGCACCACGTGGAGCAAGCCGCCGATCCTGCGGAACCCGTCCACGAGCAAGAGCATCGGCGGCGAGAAGTTCAGGGTCTACCGCGACGGCGAGCGCACGCGGGTGGTCGCGTGGCGATCGGGTCGCGCCACCTACTGGGTGGCCAACACGCTCTCGGAGACCCTCACCGAGAAGCAGCTCCTGGCCATAGCGCGCTACGCCAAGCCGCTCGGCTGAGTGGATAGCCTGCTCGCCCTCGTGGCCGCCTCCCCGACACCCCGTGGCTGAGCGCGCGCCGATCGGGGTGATCGGCGCCGGCTGGGTCGGCCTGGTCACCGCCGCCTGCTTCGCGGAGCTGGGCCACGAGGTCCACTGCCGGGACATCGTCGTGGAGAAGGTCGAGGCGCTGCGGCGCGGCGAGGTGCCGATCTTCGAGCCCGGCCTCTCGGAGACGCTCGAGCGCAACCGCGAGCGCCTGCACTTCACCACCGAGATGGGCGACGTCCTGTCGGGCGCGGAGCTCCTGTTCTGCTGCGTGGACACGCCGCCGACCTACTCCGGCGACGCCGACCTCTCCCGTGTGGACGGGGTGGTCGAGGAGCTGGGCGACTCGCGCGACCACGCGATCGTGATGAAGAGCACCGTGCCCGTGGGCACGGGCCGCTCCATCCGCCGCCGCCGCGACGACCTGGGCTACGTGTCCAACCCGGAGTTCCTCAAGGAGGGGACGGCGGTCGAGGACTTCATGCACCCCGACCGCGTCGTGGTGGGCGCAGCCGAGGACTCGGCGGCGTTCGGCGACCGGGTGGCGGCGCTCTACGAGCCGCTGGGCGCGCCGATCGTGCGCACCGACGTGGCCAGCGCCGAGATGATCAAGCTGGCCTCCAACGCCTTCCTTGCCACGAAGATCTCGTTCATCAACGAGATCGCCAACGTGTCGGAGGAGCTGGGGGCCGATGTGACCGAAGTGGCAAGGGGAATGGGCCTGGATGAGCGTATAGGTACCCAATTCTTGAGAGCGGGCATTGGTTATGGTGGGTCTTGCTTTCCAAAAGATGTAAGCGCCCTCAAGCAGCTCGCCGGCAACACCGGCTACCACTTCCAGCTGCTCACCGCCGTCATCGAGGTCAACGAGCTTCAGAAGCGGCGCACGATCGGCAAGCTCCAGAAGCACCTCGGGTCGCTCGTCGGCAAGGAGATCGCGCTGCTCGGCATCGCGTTCAAGCCGAACACGGACGACATCCGCGAGGCCACGAGCCTGGTGCTGGCGGGCCGGCTCCAGAGCGAGGGCGCGCACGTGCGCGTGTACGACCCGGTGGCCACCGAGCGGGCGCGCGAGATGCTGGCCGGCGCGCGCGCCTGCGACAGCGCGCTGGAGGCCCTCGACGGCGCGGACGCCGCGGTGCTCGTGACCGAGTGGCCGGAGTTCCGCGAGCTCGACTGGGCGGGCGAGGTCAAGTCGCGCATGGCCCGGCCGCTGCTCGTGGACGGGCGCAACTTCCTCGACGGCGAGCTGCTCGCGCGGGCCGGCTACACGTTCGAGGGCATCGGCCGCTCCGGCCGGCGGGCCGAGCCGGACAGCGCGCGGGCCGCGGAACCGAGCTGACTTGCAGGCACTCGTCCTGGCGGGTGGGGAGGGCACCCGGCTGAGGCCGCTCACGCTGTCGGTGCCCAAGCCGGTCATGCCGCTCGCCGGGCGGCCGTTCCTCACCTTCATGCTCGACTGGCTGGGGCGGCACGGCGTGGACGAGGCGATCCTGTCCTGCGGCTTCAAGTCGGAGGAGGTCGAGCGGGTGCTGGGCGACCGCCACGGCGCCGTCGCCCTGCGCTACGTGGTGGAGGAGGAGCCGCTGGGCACCGCCGGGCCGATGCGGCTGGCCGCCGACCTGGGGCTCCTGGGGGACCGCGTGCTCGTGCTGAACGGCGACACGCTGACCGACCTCGACCTCACCGCCGAGATCGACCGGCACGAGCGCACCGGCGCGGTCGGCACGCTCGCGCTCGTGGCGGTGCGGGACACCTCGAGCTACGGCTGCGTGCCCACCGGCGACGACGGCCGGGTCGAGGCGTTCCTCGAGAAGACGCCGTCGCCGCCCACCAACCGGATCAACGCCGGCGCGTACGTGCTCGAGCGCGAGGTGGTGGACCGGATCCCGTCCGGGCGCGCCGTCTCGTTCGAGACCGAGGTGTTCCCCTCGCTGGTCGGCGAGGGCCTCTACGGCTACCACGCGGAGGGCTACTGGATCGACATCGGGACCCCCGAGCGCTACCTGGAGGCCACCTACGACCTGCTGGCGCACCGGCTCGATAGCTCGCTGCCGCAGCCGGACGAGACCGGGTCGCTGGTCTACGACGGCTGCGTCACCAGCGGCGCGCGCGTGGGCCCGATGACGGTGCTGGGCCGCCACTGCTCGGTGGGCGACAGGTCCACGGTCGAGCGCTCGGTGCTGCACGACCACGTGCGCGTGGGCAGCGGCAGCACGGTGACCGAGGCGATCGTGGCGGAGCGCGTGTGGATCGGCGACGGCGCCGAGGTGGACCGGGGCGCGGTGCTCGGCGCCGGCGCGCGGGTGGAGGACGGCGCGCACGTGGAGCGAGGTGCGCGCGTGCAGCCGGCCGATCGGGTGGGATGAGCCCCGTCGAGCTCTCACCGGAGGCGATCGCGGCCGCGGATCCCTCGAACATGGTCGGCGACGTGCTGGCGCAGCCCGAGCAGCTCCGCGACGCCGTCTGGCGGGCCGAGTCGGCTGGGCTCCCGCACCGCCACGCGCCGGGCGGCCTGGTGGTGGCGGGCATGGGCGGATCCGCCGTGGGCGGCGACCTGGCGGCGGCCATCCTCGGCGCCCGCGCCGCCGGTCCCGTGCGCACGGTCCGCGGCTACGACCTCGAGCCCTGGGTCGGTCCGGACACGCTCGTGCTGTGTGCCAGCTACTCGGGCGACACCGAGGAGACGCTGGTCTGCTTCGAGGCGGCGGGGGCGGCGGGCGCGCCGCGCGCGGTCGTCACCACCGGCGGGCAGCTGGGAGCCGCCGCCCGCGAGGCCGGCGTGCCCGTCATCGGCGCGCCCGCCGGGTTCCAGCCGCGGGCCGCGGTCGCCTACATGACCGTGGCCGCGCTCGAGGCGGCGGCCGCCTGCGCGGCCGGCCCCTCGCTGCGAGCCGAGCTGGAGGCGGCCGCGGCGCTGCTCGGCGACCTGGTCCGCGAATGGGGCCCCGACGCTCCGCCGGGCTCCGAGGCGAAGGCGCTGGCCGCGGCCATCGCGGGCTCGCTGCCGGTGGTCTACGGCGCGGGACGCACAGCCGCCGTGGCGCGCCGCTGGAAGACCCAGCTCAACGAGAACGCCAACACGGCCGCGTTCGCCTCCGAGCTGCCGGAGGCGGACCACAACGAGGTGTGCGGCTACGAGGCCGATGCCGCGTCCTCCGCTCGGCCGGCCGCGGTCTTCCTCGACGACGACGGCCTGGACGAGCGACTGCGCCGCCGGATCGCGCTCACGGCGCAGCTCGTCGAGCCCGGCGCCGCCCTGGTGCGCCGCGTGGAGGCGCGCGGGCAGACGCCGGCGGAGCGCGTGCTCTCGCTGGTCCTGCTGGGCGACCTCGCATCGGTCTACCTGGCGGTCCTGACCGGGGTGGACCCCACGCCGGTGCCGGCCATCGACCGGCTCAAGCGGCTCCTGGGCTGAGGCCGCGGCGCTCCTTCATAGACTTCACGGGCTGAACGCACGCCAGCTTCTCGACCTCCCGGGAGACAGATGACCCCCACGACCGCCACCGCGACCGACTTCAAGGTTGCCGACCTCTCGCTCGCCGCCTTCGGCCGCAAGGAGATCCAGCTCGCCGAGCACGAGATGCCTGGGCTGATGGCCTGCCGCGAGGAGTACGCGGCGGCGCAGCCGCTCGCGGGTGCGCGCATCACCGGCTCGCTTCACATGACGATCCAGACGGCCGTACTGATCGAGACGCTGACCGCGCTGGGCGCCGAGGTGCGCTGGGCCAGCTGCAACATCTTCTCCACCCAGGACCACGCGGCCGCGGCGATCGTGGTCGGCCCCGACGGGACGCCCGACGACCCGCGCGGGGTCCCGGTCTACGCGTGGAAGGGCGAGACGCTCGAGGAGTACTGGTGGTGCACCGAGCAGGTGCTCCGCTGGCCCGACGGCGGCGGCCCCAACATGATCCTGGACGACGGCGGCGACGCCACGCTGCTCGTGCACAAGGGCGCGGAGTTCGAGCGCGCCGGCGCCGTGCCCGCCCCGGCCAAGACGGACTCCGAGGAGTTCGCCGTGATCCTCCGTCTGCTCGAGCGCTCGCTGGGGGAGGACCCGCAGCGCTGGACCGCCATCGCCGCCGGCATCAAGGGCGTCACCGAGGAGACCACCACCGGCGTCAACCGGCTCTACCAGATGCACCAGAGCGGCGAGCTCCTGTTCCCGGCGATCAACGTCAACAACTCGGTCACCAAGTCGAAGTTCGACAACATCTACGGCTGCCGGCACTCGCTGGTGGACGGCATCAACCGCGCGGTGGACGTGATGCTCGCCGGCAAGCTCTGCGTGATCTGCGGCTTCGGCGACGTGGGCAAGGGCTGCGCCGCCTCGCTGCGCGGACAGGGCGCCCGCGTGGTCGTGACCGAGATCGACCCGATCTGCGCGCTTCAGGCCGCCATGGAGGGCTACGAGGTCGTGACGCTCGAGGACGTGGTCGAGACGGCCGACGTGTTCGTCACGGCCACCGGCAACAGGGACATCATCACCGCCGACCACATGGCGCGGATGAAGCACCAGGCCATCGTGGGCAACATCGGCCACTTCGACAACGAGATCGACATCGCCGGCCTCACGGCGGTGGACGGCGTCGAGCGGATCCAGATCAAGCCGCAGGTGGACGAGTGGGTCTTCCCCGACGGGCACGGCGTGATCGTGCTCTCGGAGGGGCGGCTGCTGAACCTCGGCAACGCCACGGGCCATCCGAGCTTCGTGATGTCGAACTCGTTCTCGAACCAGGTGATCGCGCAGGTCGAGCTGTTCACCCGGAACGACGACTACGAGAAGCAGGTCTACGTGCTCCCCAAGCACCTCGACGAGAAGGTGGCGCGGATGCACCTGGACGCCGTCGGCGCGAAGCTCACCGAGCTGCGGCCCGACCAGGCCGCGTACATCGGCGTGCCGGTCGAGGGCCCGTACAAGCCGGACCACTACAGGTACTAGGCGCCCGGGCTCGCCGTGAAGGCGATGGTCCTAGCCGCCGGGCTCGGCACGCGGCTCAAGCCGCTCACGTTCGAGATCCCGAAGCCGATGGTGCCGGTGCTCGACCGGCCGGTGATGGCGCACATCCTGGGCCTGCTCGAGCGGCAGGGCTTCGACCAGGTCGTCTCCAACCTCCACTACTTCCCCGACGCCATCCGCGAGTACTTCGGCGACCGCGTCGAGTACCGCTACGAGGAGGAGCTGCTGGGCACCGCCGGAGGCGTGCGCAACGTGGCCGACTTCTTCGGGGACGACCCGGTCGTGGTCGTGTCCGGCGATGCTCTGACGGACCTCGACCTGAACGCGCTCGTGGAGCGCCACCGTTCCGCCGGCGGGATCGCCACGCTCACGGTGAGGAAGGTGTCGGACACGCGCGAGTACGGCGTGGTCATCCACGACTCCGACGGCCGCATCCAGGGCTTCCAGGAGAAGCCCGATCCCGCCGAGGCCCTGTCCGACCTCGGCAACTGCGGCATCTACTGCTTCAGCCCGGAGATCTTCGACTACTTCCCCGACCGCCCGTTCGCCGACTGGGCGCAGGACGTGTTCCCGGCCCTGCTCGAGAACGATGTGCCCTTCCACGTGCACGAGACCGGCGGCTACTGGAACGACGTGGGCTCCCTGGCCGAGCTGCGCCAGGGCACGTTCGACGCCCTCGGCGGATCGCTCGAGCTGGAGCTGACCGGGGAGCGCGTGGACGAGGGCCTCACGGTCGGCGCCGGCACGTCGCTGGAGGGTGTCGCGCTGGTCGAGCCGCCGGTGTGGATCGGCGAGGAGTGCCAGATCGGCGAGGGTGTTCGGCTCATGGGCCCGGTCGCGATCGGCGACCGCGCCCGGATCGGCGACGGCGCCGCGCTGCGCGACTCGATCGTCTTCCCCGGCACCGACGTCGAGCCGGGCGCGATCGCGATCGGCGCGATCCTCGGCCACGTCGGGATCGTCGAGAGCCTGCGGCCGTACGAGGCGCTGGCCGGCGCCCGCGGGCGTTAGCGGCGCGGCCTGCCTGCCGCGCGGTTCGCACCCCAGAAGCGGCGAAGCCCCGCTTGTGGGCGGGGCCCCGATCCGGCCGGCATCCGGCCGACTGCTTCCGTGCGGTGCGCATTCGTGCGCTTGACGGAGCGCCAGTGGCGCCTCCGCCTCGTATAACGCGCGGACGACCGAAAAGGTTGCACAGATGCCCGAAAAAGATTCAGGCCGCCGCGGCGTCCTCCAGGCGCTCGCGGCGGCGCTCCTCCTCCTCGGAGTGGGTCAGCATGCGGACGAACAGGACGGTCATGGCGGTCACCAGGACCAGTGACTGCTCGACCAGCATGATCGCGCCGCCCACGTTCTGGTCCTCCACCGCGCTGAGGCCCCAGACGCGCGGGACCTGCTCGTAGTAGTCGTAGACCACACCGCTGGACCACGCCAGGTAGATGCCCAGCGCGGCCAGCCCCACCTTGGCGGCGAAGATGTAGATCAGAGGCGCCATCCCGCTCAGCCGCCGGCGCATCGGCACCGGCTGGACGAGCGGCCACCAGACGGCCACGCCGGCGGCGAAGAAGCAGCCGTGCTCCAGCGCGTGGGCGGTCGGGTGCTCCAGCGCGGCGTCGTAGAGGGCGGGGACGTGCCAGAGGTAGATTAGGCCGAGCCAGAGCGCGATGAACGCCGGCGGGCTGGCGAGCGCTCCCAGGCGCCGCTCGACGCCCACGAGGCGCCGCGTGGCCGGGCGCATGATCACGCGCGAGAGGGAGAGCAGCAGGAGGAGCGGAGCGATGTCGCCCAGCAGCACGTGCTGCGTCATGTGCGCCGAGAAGAGGTACTCCTCGCCCAGCCGGTCCACGGGCGACACGAGCGCGGCCAGGAGCGCCAGCATCGCGGCGGCGAACGCCCCCGCCTGAAGCGGGCCGGCGCCGCGCCCGGCTGCCTCGGCCCGTGCCGCGCGGAACCGGCGCACGTAGATGACCGTGCCGAGCGTCATGGCCGCCAGCGGGCCGACGTCGAACGTCCAGTGGATCTGCGGGTCCGTCATCCGTCGCTCCGCCGGCCGTCGGCGCCCGCCGGCCGGCGGGGCGGTGCGGTCGCGGTGGTTTTCACCTTCCCGTCACTCGGCACGTGCGCGATTGTTGCAGTGGTCTCACACCCGTAACGCGACCCGTGCGACCGTGGGGGCCGTGACCCTCCGCGCGCTCGCCTCGCTCGTCGCCCCGCCGCTGTGCGCCGCCTGCGGCGGCGCGGCCGGCGGCGCGGAGCCGCTGTGCGCGGTCTGCCGGCGCGAGCTGCGCTGGCTGCCCGGCGCGGCCGAGCTCGCCGGCGGCGAGGGGTGGGCGCCGGTCGCCTACGAGGGCCCGGCGCGCGCCCTGGTCCGCGCCCTCAAGTTCCGCGGCGCGCTCCGCGCGGCGGAGGCGATGGCGGCGCAAATCGCGGCGGCGGCGCCCCCGGGCGCGCTCGACCGCGGCCGGCTCGTGCCCGTTCCGCTGCATCCCCGCCGGCTGCGGCGCCGCGGCTTCAACCAGGCCGAGCGGCTGGCGGCGGCGCTGTCGGCCCGCACCGGCCTGGGCATCCACGACTGCCTGGAGCGCACCGGAGCAGCGGTCACCCAGGTGGGCCGCGACCGCTCCGAGCGGCTCGCCGGAGTGGCCGGCGCGGTCGCGATCGGTGCCCCCGCCGCGGTGCCGAGCAGGGCGATCCTGATCGACGACGTCGCCACCACCGGGGCGACCCTCGCCGCCTGCGCGGCTGCACTGCGCGCGGCCGGCGCCGTCGACGTCACCGCGGTCGCCTACGCCAGGACGCCGGGGCGATGACGGCCGCGCGCGCCGCCCCGCTTGGCAGCGACAGCCCTCGTCCCTACCATCCGTCTGCCAACGCTACCGAGGACAGGAGTGGGCATGCGTATCGAGGTCAAGGGCCGCAACTTCGCGGTGGACCGGGACGTGAGGACGCACGTCGAGAAGCGCTTCGAGAAGGTGGCGAAGCAGGTCGCGCCCGTGGCCCAGCTGGACGTCGAGCTCACCGAGGAGCGCAACCCCTCGATCCACGACGCGTGCGTGGCCGAGGCCACGCTGCGCCTCAAGGGCGTCACCTTGCGGGCTCGCGACGCCTCGGACAGCATGTCCCATTCGATCAACCTGGTGGCCGACGAGCTGGCGCGCCAGGTCAAGCGCCATCGCGAGAAGCGGCGCGGGCGCAGGAGCGCGGCCAAGCCGGAGCCGCCGCCCGGCGCCCCGCCGGCGGCCGAGCCGGACGTCCTGGCCTCGCCCTAGGCGACGCTGCCTCAGGTCCGGCGCGCCCAGTGCACCTCGGTGCGGTACGGCAGCACCACGTCGTCGGGGCTCGGGTGATCGCGACGCAGCACGTCGTCGAGGTCGGCCGTCAGCCGCGCCCGCCGAGCGTCGTCCAGAGCTCGCACGTAGCTCCACGTGAGGATGTGACCGATCAGCCCGGCGACGTCCGTGCGCTGCTCGTGCCTGACGTGGAAGCGCTCGAACGGACCGAACGGCGAGCCCTCGAACGCGTGCTCCCAGTTCTCCGGCTCGTGCCGGTTCGCGGACGGCAAGACACCGGCCAGCACGTCGCTCATAACGCCGCCCACGCCCTCGAGCCACGGCTCTGGCCCCCAGTCGTGGAGGTTCCACAGCAGGACGATCCCGCCGCCGGGCCGCACCACGCGGGCGATCTCGGCGACGGCGTCGGGCCCGGCGAACCAGTGGAACGCCTCGGCAGCGAACAGCGCGTCGGCGCACGCGTCGTCCAGCGGTATGTCCTGGGCCGCGCCCTCGACCACCTCCGCGCCAGGGGCCGCCGCCGCGATCCTGCGCCGCATGTCGTCGAGCGGCTCGACCGCCACGACACGGGCGGCGCGCGGCGCCAGGACGCGCGTGAGCTTCCCGGTGCCCGCAGCCAGGTCCACCACGGTCGCGCCATCCTCCAAGCCGAGCGCGGACAACGCCCGCTCGACCGCCTCCGGCGGCCACCCCGGCCGGTGGGACTCGTACTCGTCGGCCCCCGTCCGCCAGGCCCGCGAGGCGCGGGGATCGACACTCATCCCACCAGGCTAGAGGGCAACGCGAACCCCCTCCGAATACCTTCGTCTGAGCCCCGATCCCCGCTGCTACTCTCGCCTAAATGACCATTCTCGACCGCGCCCTTCGCATCGGCGAAGGCAAGAAGTTCAAGGAGTTCGAGAAGCGCGTCGGCCGGATCAACGACTTCGAGCCCGAGCTCGAGCTGGACACCGACGAGGAGCTTCGCGAGCGCGCCGACGCGCTGCGCGAGCGCGCGCGCGGCGGCGAGTCGCTCGACGAGCTGCTGCCGGAGTCGTTCGCCCTCACGCGCGAGGCCGCCAAGCGCACGCTCGGCCAGCGCCACTTCGACGTTCAGCTGATCGGCGGCATGGTGCTGCACGACGGCTCGATCGCCGAGATGAAGACCGGCGAGGGCAAGACGCTCACCGCCACGCTGCCGATCGTGCTCAACTCGCTGGCCGGCAAGGGAGTCCACCTGGTCACGGTCAACGACTACCTGGCGCGCCGCGACGCCGAGTGGATGCGTCCCATCTACGAGATGCTCGGGGTCAGCGTCGGGGTCATCCAGTCCGAGGAGCGCGACGACACCAAGCACGCCGCCTACGCCGCCGACGTGACCTACGGCACCAACTCCGAGTTCGGCTTCGACTACCTGCGCGACAACCTGGCCACCCAGGTCGAGGACAAGTACCAGCGCGGCCACAACTTCGCGATCGTCGACGAGGTGGACAACATCCTCATCGACGAGGCGCGCACGCCGCTGATCATCTCCGGCGCGCCGGAGCAGGCCGCGGACCTCTACTACAAGTTCGCCAAGCTCGCGCCGCGAATGGAGGCGGGAAAGAAGCCCGAAGGCCTGGAGGCCAAGTCCAAGGACTGGGTGGCCGAGTTCGACTACGAGCCCGACGAGAAGCACAAGACCGTCGCGGTCACCGAGCAGGGCGTCGAGAAGGCCGAGAAGTTCCTCGGCATCGACAACATGTACCTGGCCGAGCACGGCAACCTCGTCAACCACCTGATCCAGGCGCTGAAGGCCGAGTCGCTCTACAAGCGCGACGTCGACTACGCGGTGATCGACGGCGAGGTCAAGATCATCGACGAGTTCACCGGCCGCATCCTCGAGGGCCGGCGCTGGTCGGAGGGCCTCCACCAGGCCATCGAGGCCAAGGAGGGCGTGGCGATCCAGGAGGAGAACCAGACGGTCGCCACGATCACCTACCAGAACTACTTCCGCCGCTACGACAAGCTCGCCGGCATGACCGGCACGGCCATCACCGAGGCCACCGAATTCATGAAGATCTACGAGCTCCAGGTGGTGGAGATCCCCACCAACCGCCCGATGGTCCGCCAGGACCGGAACGACCAGATCTACAAGACCAAGGACGGCAAGTGGAAGGCGGTGGTCCAGGAGATCGAGGATCGCCACCACAAGGGGCAGCCGGTGCTGGTCGGCACGATCTCCGTCGAGGTGTCCGAGCTGCTGTCGGACCGCCTGACCAAGCGCGGCATCAAGCACACCGTGCTCAACGCCAAGCCCGAGCACGCCGAGCGCGAGGGCGAGATCATCGCCGAGGCGGGCCAGATCGGCGGGGTCACGATCGCCACCAACATGGCCGGCCGCGGCGTGGACATCAAGCTGGGCGGCAACGCCGAGCACCTCACGCACACCGAGCTCGCGGGTCGCGGGCTGGAGCCGGGCACCCCGCAGTACGAGGAGGCGTGGGACGCGCTCTTCCGCCGCCTGGAGAAGGACGTCGAGGCCGCGCGCGAGCAGGTGATGGACCTCGGCGGCCTCTACATCCTCGGCACCGAGCGCCACGAGTCGCGGCGCATCGACAACCAGCTTCGCGGCCGCTCAGGCCGCCAGGGCGACCCGGGCGAGTCGCGCTTCTACCTGTCCGCCGAGGACGACCTCGTGCGCCTGTTCGCGGGCGAGCGCATCTACAAGATCCTCGACCGCCTCGGCCCGATCGACAAGGAGGGCAACGAGCAGCCGATCGAGGCCAGCATGCTCTCCAAGCAGATCGAGAACGCCCAGAAGAAGGTCGAGGAGCAGAACTACCTCCAGCGCAAGCGCGTGCTCGAGTACGACGACGTGATGAACCAGCAGCGCGAGATCATCTACGAGATCCGCGACCGCATCCTCGGGGGCGAGGACATCTCCGGCACCGCGCGCACGCAGATCGCCGACGCGATCGAGCGGATGTGCGAGGAGTACCTGGTCGGCGACTACGTCGAGGACTGGGACGTGGACGGCCTGCTCACGCAGCTCGAGCAGATGTACCCGGTGGCCCTCGATCCAGCCGAGTTCGACTCCGACCGCGCCGATCGCGCCGCCATCGTCGAGGAGCTGCGTCAGGACGTGGTCAACGCCTACGACGAGCGCGAGGAGGAGCTGGGGGCCGAGCTGATGCGCGCCCTGGAGCGCTACATCCTGCTCCAGATCATCGACGACCGCTGGCGCGAGCACCTGCACGACATGGACTACCTGCGCGAGGGCATCCACCTGCGCGGCTTCGCCCAGATCGATCCACTCGTGGCGTACAAGAACGAGGGCTTCGAGATGTTCGGCGCGCTGATCTCGTCGATCTGGGAGGAGTTCGCCCGCTACATCTTCCGCGTCGAGGTGGAGGTCGAGGGCCAGAACGGCCAAGGCGGCCAGACCTGGCAGGCGTCGCCCACGTCGAGCTCCACCGGCTCGCTCCAGTACCAGGGGGGCACGGCGGAGGACCAGCCCAGTGCGCTCGCCGCCGCCGCGGCCGCCGCGGCCGGGGGCGTCCCGGCGGGGGTCGCCGAGGCCGCTGAATACGCGGCCGACGAGGTCGCCGCGCCGGTGCAGATCGAGACGCGCCGCGTGGAGGAGACGGTGGGCCGCAACGACCCGTGCCCGTGCGGCTCCGGCAAGAAATACAAGAAGTGCCACGGTGCCTAGGCCATGACCGCCGACGGCTCCCTGCGCGACCAGCTCAAGCTGCTCGCGGACTACCTTTGACCCAGCCCAGCTGGGCGACCGTCTAGCCGCGCTCGAGCGCGAGATGCAGGAGCCGGGCTTCTGGGACGACCAGGACCGGGCCGCGCGCGTGTCGGCGGAGCACTCGCGCGCGCAGCGAAAGCTGGACGGCTACCGCACGCTCGAGTCGGACATCGACGACCTCGAGGCGCTCGAGGAGATGGCGGCCGAGGACGAGTCCATCGCCGGCGAGCTGGCGGAGCAGCGCGCGGGCGTGGAGTCGCGGCTGGCCGCGCTCGAGGAGCAGCGCCTGTTCTCGGGTCCCTACGACGCAGGCGACGCGGTGGTGTCCGTGCACGCGGGCACGGGCGGGACCGACTCGCAGGACTGGGCCGAGATGCTCCTGCGGATGGAGATGCGCTGGGCCGAGAAGCGCGGCTTCCAGGTGGAGCTGGCCGAGGTCAGCCCGGGGGAGGAGGCGGGCATCAAGTCGTCCACCTTCCTCGCGCGCGGCGAGAACGCGTACGGGCTGTTCTCGGCCGAGAAGGGCGTGCACCGGCTGGTCCGGATCTCGCCGTTCGACGCCGCGGCGCGGCGGCACACGAGCTTCGCGCTCGTCGAGGCCTCGCCGCTGGTGGACGAGGTGGGGGACGTGGAGATCGACGAGGCCGACCTCCAGATCGACACCTA
>DASVQK010000087.1:0-13024 GCA_036389105.1 Thermoleophilaceae bacterium | reverse complement strand
GGTCCCGTCCCCGGCGGTCCCCGAGACCTCCGCCGTCGCGCCGGGCTCGAGCGGGTCGCCCAGCAGCTGGGCCAGGCCGGGCGTCGACGCCGCCCGGGTCGAGCCGGCGGAGGCGGCCAGCGCCAGGCCGCCCTCGCGGGCGAGGCCATCGTTCGCAAGGGCCGACCGCAGCTCGCTTTCGTCGCAGGCGACCATCGAGAGCGAGGCGCCGAACCAGCTGTCGCACGAGCCATAGGCCTGGGCGGCCCTGAGCCGGGCCGGACCTCCGTTGCGTGTCGGCCGGACCTTCGGGTCGCTCCAGCGCGGCGCGCGCTGGAGCGGACTCTCGACGCCGCCGACGACCGGCCGGCCCCAAAGGCCGTTCCAGTAGGCCCAGGGCGAAGCGGTGGCGGTGAAGGACTCGAGGCCGCCCGGATCCTCGTTGTTGCCCCATGGCCGCGAGCCGTCATGCGCCCCGTCGGGCAGGGCGCTGCCCTCCTGGAAGCAGGCCGTTGTGCAGCGGCCCGGATAGGTGGCGTGGGTGCCCGCCGCCACGAAGGCGTCCACGCGTGTGGGGTCGGCCGCGCACGATCCCGGGCCGCGGCCGTCGCAGCTGAGGACTCCCGGGAGGTAGGCGTGAGTGCCCTTGTGCTGGGCGAATGCGGCCCAGCGCATGTACGCCCCCGTCGGGTCCACCCCGACGAGCACGCCCTCCCAGTCGGCCTCGTGGTTGACGAACGCCTGGGCCACCAGCGGCACGCCGGCCAGGTAGTTGACCCGGTAGAAGAACCAGTAGTCGAGGTAGTGGTAGGGGTCGGCGCCGGGCGGGAGGTGGTTGACGTAGATGCGCGAGCCGAGACCCGCGTTGCAGTCGAGCAGGCCCGCGTCGCGGCAGAGGCCGCGCGGGAGGTCGAACAGGGCGTCGCCGGCGATGTCGAGGTGCCAGCCCCGCTGGTGCGCGATGAGGTCGGACACCGACCCCACGGGGTCGCAGGTCCCGCCGCGACATGCGCGATGAACGCCCTCCGCCAGGAACGCCGGGACGCTGAGCACGCGCCAGCGCTCGGAGGCGTCGAAGAGCAGCCGCGGCCGGAAGCGCGCCTCGATCGACTCCCCCGTCGGCGGCCCGGGGGGCGGCGTGGCCGCCGGGGGAGGACCCCAGGACGGGTGGCCGTCGGAGCCCTCGGTGGCGCTCGTCAACGGCTGCTCGTCGGAGCCGTCCGTCGCGATGGTCACCAGCACGCGGAGGTCGCTCGAGAACTCCCGCGCGAAGACGATGCGCGTACCGTCCGGCGAGAAGGCGGGGGACAGGTTGGCGGCGTCCGTCCCGGAATGGGTGAGCCGCGTCGCGGACCCCGAGCCGTCCGCGTTCATCACGTAGATCTCGTCGGTCCCGTCGCGATCGCTCGAGAACACGAGCTTCGACCCGTCCGGCGAGAAATCGGGCGCGTCGTCCTCGAAGCTGTTGTCGGTGATCGGCGTGGGCGTCCCGATCCCGTCCTCGTTCGTCACGTAGATCTCCGCCGAGGGGCCCGAGCCCTGGATGTAGGCGATCTTCGAGCCGTCGGGCGAGAACTTCGGAACGCGCTTGCCCCCGCCGGTCGTCACCTGCCTTGGGTAGGTGCCGTCCGCGAACATCACCCACACGTCGTGTGTGCTGCCCCCGGCGGTGCTGGTGAGCGCGATCCGCTTCCCGTCCGGCGAGTAGGACGGCTCCCTGTCGGTACTACCGCCGATCATGTCGGGGCCCGAGCCGTCGGCGTTCATCACGTATATCCCGCAGCCGGGGCCCGAGTAACAGCCGCGGAACGCGATGTGCGAGCCGTCCGGCGAGAACGCGGGAGTGATGCTGAACTGGCTCGTCGTCAGCTGGACCGGCGCCGCGCCGGGATACACCTGGTGGATCTCGGAGGTGTCGCCGGAGCGGTTGCTGTCGTACGCGATCGGACCGTTCTGGCCCGGGAACGCGGCCTGAGCGGCGGCCCAGCCTGCGAGCTCTGCGCCGCTGGCCAACGTCACCAGCACCACGAGTAGCTGGATCGGCGCCCGCACAGCCGCGAGCATAGGCCGCAACGAGCGTTGCACATGCTGACGGCGAGGCGGCCCGGGGTCTAGTCTGCCTCGCCGCGATGGAGCCCAGGGTCATCGAGACCGCGCGGGAGGCGCTCGGCGACCTCGAGGAGTACCTGTCCGGCGCGGCGGCCCTCGACCCGGACGCCCCGGCCGCGCGCCCGCGGAGCTCCCTTCGCTCCGCGAGGCTCACCCAGCGCGAGCGCGACGTGCTGGCGCTCGTGGCCGACGGCTGCACGACCACCGAGGTGGCCGAAGCGCTCTACGTGAGCCCGCACACCGTCCGCAGCCGGATCAAGTCGTCGCTGAAGAAGCTCGGCGCCCACACGCGCGCCCACGCCATCGCGATCGTCATCCGCGAGGGCGCGGTCGGCCCGTCCTAGCTGGCCGCGACCGCCGTTCATCGCCGCTGCACTCGCTCCTCCAGCACCGCCACGAGCCGCCCCACGTCCAGCCCTGGGTCCTGCTCGGAGAGGAACCGCTCCGCCTCGCGCCGCCCGCCCAGGGCCCGCAGCGCGGCCTCACCGCGCTCGGCCACCAGCTCGGCGAGCGCCGACAGCCGCCGCGCGCGAAGCCGCGCGGCGCCGACGTCGAGCGAGGCGCGGTGTGCGTCCAGCGCCTCCACGAGGTCGTCGATCCCCACGGGCGGCGGCAGCGACGAGACGCTCACGACCGGCGTGTCGCGCGAGCCCAGCGCCCGCAGCGCCGACGCCAGGTCGCGCCGCGCGCGCATGGCCACGTCGCCCAGGTCCGCCTTGGTGACCACCAGCACGTCGGGCACCTCCATGATCCCGGCCTTCAGGAACTGGAGCGCGTCGCCCGAGGCCGGCTGCACCACCACGGCCACCGTGTCGCACACCTCCTCGACGTCGGTCTCCGACTGGCCGACGCCCACGGTCTCGACCACCACCACGTCGTAGGCCGGCGCCAGCGCCTGCACGGCCTCCCGCGTGGGAGGGGCCAGCCCGCCCAGCCGCGTCCCTGCGGCCGTGGAGCGGATCAGCACGCCGTCGTCGCGCGGGTCGTGCTCGATCCGCGCCCGGTCGCCCAGGAGCGACCCGCCGGAGCGCCGCGAGGACGGGTCCACGGCCAGCACCGCCACGCTCCGCCCCAGCTCGCGCCAGCGCGCCACGAGCGCCGACAGGAGCGACGACTTGCCGGCCCCCGGTGGGCCGGTGACGCCCACCAGGTGCGCCGGCGCCTCGCCGCCGAGCGCGGCGGGCGCGACCTCTGCCAGGAGGGCTCGGGCTCGCCCGCGGCCCGCGTGCGAGCGGTCCTCGATCGTGTTGAGCGCCGCCGGCGCCGCCCCGCGGTCGCCCTCGCGCAGTCGCCGGCCCAGCTCGGCCGGGTCCGCCCCGGCCGCCGGCCGCCCCGGGGTCAAGCCGCCGCGGCGGCTGCGTGGCGCTCGGCCACGAGGTCGACGATGTCGCCCATGATCCGGGTGATCTCGAAGTCCTTCGGCGTGTAGACGCGCGCCACGCCCTGCTCGATCATCCAGTCGGCGTCGGCGCGCGGGATGATCCCGCCGACCACGACCGGCACGTCCACTCCGGCCTCGCTCAGCTCGCGGAGCACCTCCGGGATCAGCTCGCGGTGCGAGCCGGACAGGATCGACAGGCCCACGACGTGCACGCCCTCCTGGACCGCCGTGGCCGCGATCCGCGCCGGCGTGAGCCGGATGCCCTCGTAGACCACGTCCATGCCGGCGTCCCGCCCCCGCACGGCGATCTGCTCGGCGCCGTTGGAGTGGCCGTCCAGCCCCGGCTTGCCGACCAGGATCTTGAGCCGGCGCCCGAGCTCGTCGGAGACACGGTCGACCTTCTCGCGCAGGTCGTGCAGCGTGGAGTCGTCGACCGCGCCCGCTGCGCCCTCGACGCCGGTGGGCGCCCGGTACTCGCCGAACACCTCGCGCAGCGTGCCCGCCCAATCGCCGGTGGTCGCGCCCGCGCGGGCGGCGGCCAGGGTGGCGGGCATGATGTTGGCGCTCTCGTCCTCGGCGGCGGCCCTGAGCTCCGCCAGCGCGGCGTCCACGGCGGACTGGTCGCGCTTGGAGCGCCACGCCCGCACGGCGTCGATCTGCCCCTGCTCCACATTCGGGTCCACGGTCAGGATCCCGCCGTCCTCGCCCTGCTCGAGCGGCGAGGCCTCGGTGCTGGTGTGGACGTTCTGGCCGATCACCTGGAGCTCGCCGCTCTCGATCCGCCCGACGCGCTCGCGGTGCGACTCCACCAGCTGGGTCTTCATGTAGTCGACCGCATCCACCGCGCCGCCGTGCTCCTCCACGATCGCCATCTCGCCGCGGGCTCCCTCGGCCAGCTCGGCAACCAGGCCGTCCATGACCTTCGAACCCTCGAAGACGTCCGGGTACTCGAGCAGGTCGGTCTCCAGCGCCAGGATCTGCTGTATGCGCAGCGACCACTGCTGGTCCCACGGGCGCGGCAGGCCGAGCGCCTCGTTCCAGGCCGGAAGCTGGATGGCGCGGGCGCGCGCGTCGCGGCCGAGCGTGACGGCCAGCGCCTCGAGCACGATCCGGATCACGTTGTTCTCGGGCTGGGCCTCGGTCAGGCCCAGCGAGTTGACCTGCACGCCGTAGCGGAAGCGCAGGTAGCGCTCGTCCTCCACGCCGTAGCGCTCGCGTCCCAGCTCGCTCCACAGCTGGGACATGGCGCGGAGCTTGGCGTGCTCCTCGATGAAGCGGATGCCGGCGTTGACGAAGAACGACATGCGCCCGAACACCCGCGGGAAGGTCTCCTCGTCGACGCGCTCGCGCACCTGGTCGAGCACGGCGCGCGCGGTCGAGAGCGAGTAGGCGATCTCCTGGACCGGCGTGGCCCCCGCCTCCTGGAGGTGGTACGAGCAGATGTTGATCGGGTTCCAGGTGGGCACCTCGTCGACCGTGAAGGCGATCGTGTCGGCGATCAGCCGCATGGAGGGCCCGGGCGGGAACGCGTAGGTGCCGCGTGAGAGGAACTCCTTGATGATGTCGTTCTGCGTGGTGCCCTGGAGCGCCTGGCGCTCCACGCCGTTCTCCTCGGCCACCGTCATGTAGAGCGCCAGGAGCCACGCCGCCGTGGCGTTGATCGTCATCGACGTGTTCATCCGGTCGAGCGGGATGCCGTCGAGCAGCGTGTGCATGTCGCCCTTGTGGGCGATCGAGACGCCCACCTTGCCCACCTCGCCGCGCGAGAGCTCGTGGTCGGGGTCGTAGCCGGTCTGCGTGGGCAGGTCGAAGGCCACCGACAGGCCCGTCTGACCCTTGTCCAGGTTCTTGCGGTAGAGCGCGTTCGACTCCTTGGCGGTGGAGTGGCCCGCGTACGTGCGCATCACCCACGGCCGGTCGCGTTCGGGAAGCCGGGCGTCGCTCATGGAGTGAATTGTATGGTCCGTGGGGTGGCCGGGCTGATAGACGTCTGTCACCTGGGCCGGGACCGCGTGATCGGCGCCTACCACCGGGACGGGCTGATCGTGGACCCCGGCCCCGCCTCCAGCGTGGGCGCGCTGGACGGCATCGAGCCGCGCGCGCTCCTGCTCACCCACATCCACCTGGATCACGCGGGAGCCACGGGCGTGCTGGTCCGGCGCTACCCGGACCTCACGGTCTACGTGCACGAGCGCGGCGCCCCGCACCTGATCGACCCCTCCAAGCTCCTCCGAAGCGCCGAGCGGCTCTACGGCGAGCGGATGGAGCGCCTCTGGGGCGAGGTGGCGCCCGTGCCGGAGGAGAACGTCCGCCCACTGTCGGGCGGCGAGACCGTGGAGGGCCTGCGCGTGGCGTACACGCCCGGCCACGCCTCGCACCACGTCTGCTACCTCGACGAGGACTCGGGCGACGCGTTCGTGGGCGACGTGGGCGGGGTGCGCATCCAGCCGAGCGACCACACGGTGGCGCCCACCCCGCCGCCGGACATCGACGTGGAGGTGTGGAACGAGTCGCTCGACACCATCGCGGGCTGGTCGCCCGAGCGGCTCTGCCTGACGCACTTCGGCTACGCCGACGACCCGCCCGAGCAGATCGAGCGCGCGCGCGAGGCGCTGCGGCGCCAGCTCGAGTGGGCCGAGCGCGGCGATCCCGCCGGGTTCGAGGACTCCCTCGCGGAGTCGATGCCCGAGGACGTGACCCCGCAGCTCGTGCAGGCCGCGCCGCCGGAGCAGCTCTACTTGGGGCTCGAGCGCTACATCGCGAAGCGCCGCGAGCGCGCGGAGGCGGGCACGTGAGCGGCGGCGCGACCGTCGAGCTGCCGCGGGTGGGGGAGCCCGGCGCGGGCCTGGGCGGCGCGTGGCGGGTGATCGTGCTGAACGACGACCACAACACCTTCGACGGCGTGGCCGCGACCCTCGCCCGAATCGTGCCCGGCGTGTCGCTCGAGAAGGGCTACCGGATCGCCGACCAGATCCACAACACGGGCCAGGCGATCGTCTGGTCCGGCCCGCGGGAGCCGGCCGAGCACTACTGGGAGCAGCTCAGGGACGCCGGTCTGACGATGGCGCCGCTCGAGCAGGGCTGAGGGCGGCGGCTCAGGACCGCTGCTCGACGGGGTCCGAGATCAGCTCGCCGGCGTCCACCGCGCGCAGCCACTGCGGCAGGACCGGCACCTGGTAGAGGCCCGACGCCTCGGCCCGCGCCTCGGAGATCTCCTCCGAGTACCAGTAGCGCTCGAACTCGAGCTTGGAGCCGAAGGCCGCGATCTGCATGAAGTCCAGCGGGTCGTCCTTCGAGCGCAGGAACGCCCAGTAGCTGGCGCCGTAGTCCAGCGCGGCCTCGGCCGCCGGGCGCCAGGCGTCCTCGAACTTGTCGCCTCGGAACGGGTTGGCGTGCCAGGCGATCAGCACGACGCTGTCGCCGGGCCTCATGCGCCGACCTCCGCGTAGATCGCGCCCGGGCCCTCCGCGGTCTTGCCCTGGCCGGTCTCGGGGGCGCCGACCAGGATCGAGATCTTGCCGAGGTGCTTGTTCTCCTTCATCAGCTGGTGCGCCTCGGCCACGCCGTCGAAGCCCATCGTGCGCCACAGCACCGGGCGGATCTCGCCGCTCTCGATCAGCTCGTTGGCCTTGGTGCACTCCCAGGCGTTGGCGAAGTGCGAGCCGACGATCTCCTTCTGGCGCATCCACAGGTAGCGGACGTCGAAGTCGAGGTTGTAGCCCGTGGTGGCCGCGCAGATCACGACCTTGCCGAACGGCTTGACCACCAGCACCGAGGTGGGGAAGGTGGCCTGGCCGACGTGCTCGAACACGATGTCCGGCTCGCCGCCCAGGACCTCGTTCACGGCCTTGCCGAACGCCTTGCTGGCCTTGAAGCGGGCCTTCTCCTCGTCCGGCGACTCGCCGCCCTTGCGCATCATCGCGGCGTGCTCGCCGCGGTCGATCCAGCCGTCGATCCCCAGCTGCTCGAGCAGCGCGCCCTTCTCGGGCGAGGACACGACGCCGCACGCGATCGCGCCGGTCAGCCTGCAGAGTTGGGTGGCGAACACGCCCAGGCCGCCGGCGGCGCCCCAGATCAGCACCCGCTGGCCGGCCTGCATGTTGCAGCGGTCGATCAGCATCCGGTAGGCGGTGAAGTAGGTGAGCGCGTAGGAGGCGGCCTCCTCCCAGGTCAGGTTGGCCGGCTTGCGGATCAGCTGCTGGGCCTGGACCTTCGTGAACTGGGCGAACGAGCCCCAGGAGGTCTCGTAGCCCCAGATCCTCTGCGACGGCGCGGCCAGCGGGTCGAGCCCGTGCACCTCCGGATCCTCGTAGGAGGCCTGGTTGCAGTGGATGATCACCTCGTCGCCGACCTTCCACTTGGTCACCCCGGGGCCCGTCTTCCAGACGACCCCCGACGCGTCCGACCCGCCGATGTGGTGGTCGTCCTCCGGGTGGTAGCGGAACACCGAGACCGGCTTGCCCATCGCGGCCCAGACGTTGTTGTAGTTCACGCCGGCGGCCATCACGCGCACCACGACCTCGAGCGCGCCCGGCTCGGGCACCTCCATCTGCTCGATCTGGAAGGCGTCGGTGGGCTCGCCCTCGCGCTCCTGGCGGATCACCCACGCCGCCATCGTCTCGGGCAGCGTGCCGGGCTCCGTCCCGACATCGGTGACGTCTGTCAGGTCAACTTGGGCCATATCTGTGGTTCTGCTCCTCGGGTCGCGTGCGGCGGCATCGTAGCGACCCGGATCGGCCCTACGAGACGCCCAGCGGCTCCACGGCCTCGGGCTGGCGGACCTGGTCCACCGAGCGGCGGAGCTTGCGCTTGGGCTCGATCAGCGTCAGCGCGATCAGCGCGCCCGCGATCGCGACGCCGCAGGACAGCGTCAGCGCGCCGGAGAGCGCGTGGATGAACCCGTCGTGCAGCGCGGAGGTCACCTGGGCGCTCGCCTGCGGGTCGACGCCGTGCAGCGGCCCCGCGCCGGCGCCCGATCCCACGCCGTCCGCGAGCTCCGAGCGGACCGAGTCGGGCAGGTGGAGGCCGGCCAGGCGCTCGTCGATTCGGGTGCGCGCGAGGCTCTGGAACAGCGCGCCGCTCGCCGCGATGCCAAACGTGCCGCCCACCATCCGGAACATCGACAGGATGCCCGACGCGGCGCCGGCCTTGTGGGCGCTCACCGCGTTCATGGCGGCCGTGGACATGGGCGACATCGTGAGCCCCATCCCGAAGCCCATCACGATGAAGGCGGGCAGCAGCTCGGCGTAGCCGGTCGTCTCGGTAACGCGGGTCTGGAGGAACAGCGCGACGGCCACCAGCGACATGCCGGTGACGATCAGCGGCCGCGGGCCGATCCGGTCCGCCAGCCGGCCGGCGATGGGCGCCGCGAAGATGATCACGACCGTGGACGGCAGGAAGCGGACGCCGGCCTCCAGCGGGCTGTAGCCGAGGATGTTCTGCATGTAGAGGGCCATGAAGAAGAACATCGCGAGCATCGCGAACGAGACGATGAACGCGACGCCGCTGGCGCCCAGGAACGACCGCGAGCGGAAGTACTCGAACTGGAGCATCGGCGCGCGGCCGCGCCGCTCGACCACCACGAACGCTACGAGGGCCACCGCCGCCGTGGCCAGCAGGGCGCCGATCTCGGCCGAGCCCCAGCGGTTGCCCTCGACCAGGGCCAGGACCAGCGCCGTCAAGCCGACCGACAGGGCCGCGATGCCCGGGTAGTCCACGCGGCGGTCCACCGTCGGGTCGCGCGACTCGCGCGCCGCGAACAGCGTGACGATCACCGCGCCCGCGGCCACCGGCAGGTTGAGGAAGAAGATCGCCCGCCACGAGACGTACTCCGTCAGCGCGCCGCCCACGACCGGGCCCGCGGCGAGGGCCAGCGCCGAGACCCCGGCCCACGTGCCGATCGCGCGGCCGCGCTCCTGCGGCGGGAACGTGTTGGAGATGATCGAGAGGGTGCCCGGCATCATGAACGCGCCGCCGATGCCCTGGACCGCGCGCCCGGCCACGAGCCACCCCTGGGACGGCGCCAGCCCGATGGCCGCGCTCGAGACCGCGAACACCACGACCCCGAACAGGAACATCCGCCGGCGGCCGAGGATGTCGCCGAGGCGGCCGCCGGTCACGAGCAGGACCGCGAACGTCAGCGTGTACGCGTTGATCGTCCACTCGAGCGAGGAGATCGACGCGTCCAGGTCCTCCTGGATCGACGGCAGCGCGACGTTCACCACCGTGTTGTCGAGCATGATCATGAACAGGGCGAAGCACATGGCGGCCAGCGTCCACCACTTCCGGTTGCCCTCGTTGAGACGCATGCGCTGGGGCATCAGGCGCCCTTTCGCGGGATGCCGCAGCGCGACGCGATCTCCTCGCGCGCGGCGATCGGAGACAGGGCGGCCGCGAGCCGGGTGCGCTCGCGGGGCGACAGGGTCTCGACGAACCGCTCGATCCCGGCCAGCCGCAGCTCGGTGAGCCGCTCCAGGAGCTCGGGCGCCTCGGCCGTCGCGCGCACCTGCTTCACGCGGCGGTCGTCCGCGTCCTCGGCGCGCGTGACGAGCCCGCGCTGCACCAGGCCGTCGATCGACCGGCTGACGGCGGGCAGCGACAGGCCGAGGCGATCGGCCAGGTCCTTGAGTGAGGCCAGCTCGGCCTCGTACGCGAGCACGTGCAGCGCGCGAAGCTGGGTGAGCGACAGCTCCAGCTCCCCGACGGCGCGGACGTACTCGCCGCCGTGGCCGTGCAGGAGGTACTTCAGGAGGCCGTAGAGGTTCTGGGTGAGCTCGGTGTCGCCGCTCGGCGGGGCCTTCGCCGCAATTGCTTGCACGCATGCAAGTATTGCATACTGGTGCTGTATTTGGCCGCCCGGCCAATGTGACATCCCTCACGCCGTCCGGGGGCGGGCGTACGGTGGGACGCTGCGATGGAAGCCGCTACGCCACTGCGACAGCCCCACGTCCGAACGGTCGGCGACCGCCTGGCGGTCGACGGCCTGGTGATCGCCGACGAGTGCGCCGTGCGGCTCGTCCGCGAGCGCGAGGAGGCCGGGGACGACGCCGTCAAGGTCGTCGAGGACGCCATCGAGATCGGCGCCCGGGTGCTGGACCGCGAGCAGGCCGGCGCAAACGCCGACTTCGTGCGCAGCGAGTTCGACCGCACGGCGCGCGACGTCGAGGAGGCGTTCACGGAGCGCGCCAAGCAGGTGGCCGACGAGCTCGGCCGGAAGGTCGACGACGTGTTCGGGCCCGACAGCGGGCACCTGACCAAGGCGCTCGAGCGGCACTTCTCGGACGACAGCGACGCCGCGGTCCAGAACCGCGTGCGCGACGTCGTCAAGGAGCTGATGGCCAGCTCGCGCGCGGATCTGCTCAAGCAGTTCTCGGGCGACGACGGGCACAACCCCCTCGCGGACTTCAAGACGCACACGGTGGCCGCGATCAGGGACGCGTCGGCGCGCCAGGAGCGAGAGCTCAAGGCGTTCGCCGAGCGCATGACCGCCATGCAGGTCGAGATGCAGGCGCTGCGCGACGAGCGCGAGAAGCACGAGCAGCTGGCGGAGGAGCGCGAGCGCGGGACCGCGAAGGGGCGCACGTTCGAGGAGGCGGTGTACGACGCGCTCGACACGATCGCCGCCCGGCAGGGCGACGACTGCGACGCCGTGGGCGACCTGCGCGGGACCACGGGCAGGACCGGCGACGTCGTGGTCGCGATCGACGCGTGTCGCGGCCCGGCCAGCGGCCGGATCGTCTTCGAGGCCAAGACGGCCAGGCTCTCGAGGAAGAAGGCGTTCGACGAGCTCGACGACGCCATGCGCCAGCGCGACGCGGAGTTCGGCGTGCTCGTCGTCCCGTTCGAGGACAAGCTGCCCGCCAAGACGCACATGCTGCGCGAGTACAACGGCGACAAGCTCCTCGTCGCTTACGACGCGGAGGCCGACGACCGGCTGGCGCTCGAGGTCGCCTACTCGCTGGCGCGCGCCAGGGTGCTGATGACGCGCTCGGAGGGCGACGGGCTGGACACGGGCGCGCTGCGCGACACCGTCGAGCGGGCGCTGGGCGTCATGGAGGACGTGCGGCGGATCAAGCAGCAGCTCACCGGCGCGGAGACCGGCATCGGCAACGCGCGGTCGATCCTCGACGCGATGGCCGAGCGCGTCCGCGGGCACCTGCGCGAGATCGAGGCGCTGGCGGCCGCGGGCGGCGGGGAGGAGGCCGGCGACTCGGCTCCCGACGAGCCGCAGACCCTGGAAGACGCCCCGGCTGCGGCCGAGCCGCAGGCCTCGCTGATCGACTAGCGCCGGGCCCTCCGGCTACACGCGCGTGCGCTGGTGGCCGGCCCGGGTGTCGAACTCCACCCAGCGGGCGCGGCCGCCGCGCGCGGCGTAGACGTTGCGGCTCACCGGCACGACGCGCCGTGAGCCGTCGTCGTCGGTCACCGTGACCCGCGGGACGCCGTCCGGCACGACGCCGAAGACCGTGGTCTGGCCGACCTCGGGGTCCCTGCCGCTGATCAGGGTGACGTAGAGGTTGCCGGTGGCGACCTTCGCCGGCGGCTGGCAGTCCACGGAGAACCCGCCCTTGATCCCCCTCAGGTCGGTGGCGATCAGGCAGATCGCCCGATCCCCGGGCGCGAGCCAGATGTCGGCCCGGCCGACCCGCGCCGCCCGGCGCGCGAACTCGACGTTCACGCCGTATTGCCCCCCGTCGGCCAGCTTTCGCGCGATCTCGAGGGGCACCTTGTCGGACGTGGTCTGCGGCCTGAGCAGCTCACCGGTCACGGCTGCCTGGTCGCGCGTCACGCCGCGCGCCTTGCGAACCGGGGGCGCCGTCTGGGCGCCCGTACGCCGCTTCGGCTCGGAGCCGGCGTCCGAGTCGCCGCAGCCGGTGACGGTCACGACGGCCGCCGCGAGGAGCGCGGCGGCCGTCGCCCATCCGCCGGGTCGAGCCCGGCTATCCACTGCGCCTTCCAGCCAGGGCTAGAAGTTCTCGTTCGCCCAGCCCCAGAAGCCGTCCGGGTCGCCGTTGTGCACGTAGCCGTACCCGGCCTGGCCGCCGGGGTACTTGATCACGGTCGTCGTGTAGTCGCACTTCCATGCCGCGAGGTTGCCGTTCGACTGGAGGAAGTTCGCACAGTGACGGAAACTCCCCGAGCTCGTCTCGGTGAAGGCCACCTGGTCGAGGTGGTGGTACGCGCCGTAGCCGCAGTTCTCGCCCGACGAGTAGAAGATCGTGCCGCTCTCCGGGCAGAAGAAGTCGGTGTACGCCTCGGCCGGTCGCGCGCTGAGCATCGCGAAAGCCGCCGCGGCGGCCACCAGGACGGCCAGCACCGTCAGTCGAAATCGAAGCGTCCGCCCGCGGTCGAGTTGGGCCGCTTGGCTCATTTGGTCCTCCCTGGGGTGTCGTTTTTGCCGCGTGCGGGGCCGCGTCGCGGCGGGGCCGGCCGACACTAACCGCTGCGGCGACGTCAAGTCAAGAACGACGTAGCGCTCTCGCCCGATCCCGACCGGAAGGCCGGGTCGCAGCTAGAAGTTCTCGTTCGCGAACGCGTAGAAGCCCGCGGGGTCGC
>DASVQK010000086.1:0-2322 GCA_036389105.1 Thermoleophilaceae bacterium | reverse complement strand
AAGGGCACGGGCCGCGCCCGCGCCGGTGCCCTGTCCACCCCGCAGCGCACCGGTGGCGGCGTGGCGTTCGGGCCCAAGCCGCGCGGCTTCACGGTCAAGGTCAACCGCAAGGCGCGCCGCCGCGCGCTGCGCTCCGCGCTGTCGCTGCACGCCGGGCGGGGCTCCCTGGCGGTGCTCGACCCGGCCGAGTTCGACACGCCGTCCACCAAGAAGGCCGCCCAGGCGATCTCCGGCTTCGGCGAGGGCCGTGCTCTGGTCGTGCTGGCCCGCGAGGGCGAGGACGGCGCGGTCAAGTCGCTTCGCAACATCCGCGACCTCAAGGTGCTGGCGGCCGACGCCGTCGGCGTGGCGGACGTGATCGGCGCCGCGCGCCTGGTGCTGTCGGAGGGCGCGCTCGAGCGCCTGACCGCGGTCGCCCGGCCGCCCGTGGGCGCCGCCGGGGCGAGCGCCGGGACCGAGGAGGCCGCCGCGTGAACGCCCGCAGCGTGGTGATCAAGCCGATCGTGTCCGAGAAGAGCTACGCGCTGCTCGCGTCCAACAAGTACACGTTCCGCGTCCACGACGACGCGCACAAGACCCAGGTGCGCCAGGCCGTGGAGGAGATCTTCGGCGTGCGCGTGCTGGACGTGCGCACGATGACCGTCAGGCCCAAGCCCAAGCGCCGCGGCTACACGTCCGGCAAGACGCGCGGCTGGAAGAAGGCGATCGTGCAGCTGCACGCCGAGGACCGGATCGAGCTGTTCGAGGGCCAGGAGCTGGGGGAGTAGCCGATGCCGCTCAAGCGCCACAAGCCCACCAGCCCCGGCCGCCGCTTCGCCACCTACTCGGACTTCGCCGAGGTCACCCGCACGGATCCCGAGAAGTCGCTCACCGAGGGCATCTCGAAGAGCGGCGGGCGCAACTCGCGCGGCCGCAAGACCTCCCGCCACCGCGGCGGCGGGGCCAAGCGCCGCTACCGCAAGGTGGACTTCAAGCGCCAGAAGGACGGCGTGCCCGCGCGCGTGGCCGCGATCGAGTACGACCCCAACCGCACCGCCTACATCGCGCTCCTGCACTACGCCGACGGCGAGAAGGCGTACATCCTGGCCCCCAACCGCCTGCGCGTGGGCGCCACGGTGCAGTCGGGGCCCGGCGCCGACATCCAGCCCGGAAACTGCCTGCCGCTGCGGGCCATCCCGACCGGCACCACCGTGCACAACGTCGAGCTGACGCCGGGCCGCGGCGGCCAGATGGGCCGCTCGGCGGGCGCCGCCATCCAGCTCGTGGCCAAGGAGGGCAGCCGCGCCACGCTGCGCCTGCCGTCGGGCGAGATGCGCATGGTGCCGATCGAGTCGCGCGCCTGCATCGGGTCGATCGGCAACGCCGACCACCAGAACATCTCGATCGGCAAGGCCGGCCGCAACCGCCACAAGGGCAAGCGGCCGCAGACGCGCGGCACGGCCATGAACCCGGTGGACCACCCGCACGGAGGCGGCGAGGGCTCCACCACCGCGGGCCGCCACCCGGTCACGCCGTGGGGCGTGCCGACTCTGGGCTATCCCACGCGCAAGAAGCGCAAGGCGTCCGACCGCATGATCGTGCGCCGCCGCCGGCGCGGGAAGGGCAAGAGGTAAGAGCCGATGTCACGCTCGTCCAAGAAGGGCCCGTGGGTCGAGGAGCGTCTGATGAACCGCATCGAGGCGATGAACTCCTCGGGCGACAAGCAGATGATCAAGACCTGGTCGCGGACCTCCACGATCTTCCCCGAGATGGTGGGCCACACGATCGCGGTGCACGACGGGCGCAAGCACGTGCCGGTGTTCATCTCCGAGTCGATGGTGGGCCACAAGCTCGGCGAGTTCGCCCCCACGCGCCTCTTCCGCGGTCACGCCGGCTCCGAGAAGGCGAGGATGCGGTGAGCTCCGAGGAGCGCCAGCGCGAGCTGCGCGAGGCCGGCTCGGCGCCCGCCGAGACCGAGAAGCAGGAGGCCGCCAAGGCCTCCAAGGAGGCCGAGGGCAAGCAGAAGGCCGAGGAGAAGGCCAAGCCGAAGCGCGCCCGCCGGCGCAAGAAGGCCGAGCCCGCCGACGCCCCGAAGGCCGACGCCGCCAAGGAGGCCGCCGCGGAGGAGTCGGACGACGAGGCCGCCGAGGCCGACGCCGAGCCGGACGCCGAGGACGACGACGCCGCCCCGTCCGACAAGCCGCGCCGCCGCCGCGGCGCCGCGGAGGTGACCGCCGGCGCCAAGCGCAGGGCCGCCACCCCGGCGCGCCGAGGGCCCGACGGCGCCGTGGCGGTGCGGGCGCAGGCCAAGTACGTGCGCTGCGCGCCCCGCAAGGCGCGACT
>DASVQK010000085.1:0-33411 GCA_036389105.1 Thermoleophilaceae bacterium | reverse complement strand
ACCGGCGTCGTCCTCGTGCGAGCATGCCACGCGCTCGGAGGGAAGGTTCTCGAAGCAGTCCATCGGCGCGATCGAGCCCTCGAGCGCCAGCACGACCTGGTCCATCGAGATGTCCTCGGCGGGGCGGCCCAGACGGTAGCCGCCGTGAGCCCCGCGTGTGGAGGTGACGAGGCCGGCCCGCTTCAGGTCGGCCACCACGTGGTCCAGGTAGGGCAGCGGCAGGCCCTCGGCCTCCGCGATGGCCTTGAGCGAGGTGGGCTCGCCACCGTCCTGACGGCCCAGCCGGACCATCAGGCGCACTCCGTATTCGGTCTTCGCCGAGAAGTTCATCCGGCCCGAAACCCTAGCATCGGGGTCGGATTAAGATCGCGCCCACAGAGCCGCTTGGGGGCGCACGGGCCGTGGTTTTTCCCTGGCCCATTGTGGGGGGCTCCGAAGAAAGTGCTGCAAGTTTGGAGGTTAGGCCGTAGTCAATGACTTTTTTGTGTGACAGGCTTTCTGGCAAGGGGGGATGGCAGACGTGACGAAGACGAGGTTGACTTGACGAGCGAGACGCTTCCAGGGGGGACCCTGCTGCAGGCCAACGGGGGCCGCACGCTTCCTCCGGGCGACGAGCAGCGCCGGCTGCGCGTGCTGCTGGTGGACGGTCAGGACCTCATCCACTGGGGCTTCAAGATGCTCTTGGCCGCGGAGTCCTGGGTCGAGCGCTTCGTGGCGGCGCACACCGCCGCGCAGGCGCTGGAGCTGGCGCGCCGCTACCAGCCTCACGTCGCGGTGATCGACCTCCAGCTGTCCGGCGAGTCGGGGGCCGAGCTGTGCGAGCGCATTCGCGAGAGCTCCCGCGGCACGCGCGTCCTGCTGATGTCAGGTGTGGACCGGGTCTCCGCCCACTCGGCGCGGGCCGTCGGCGCGTCCGGGTTCGTGCCCAAGGCCTGGGGCGCCCGCGACATCGCCGGCGCGGCGCGGATGGTCGGGCTGGGCATGACGGTGTTCGCACCGGAGGCCGAGCAGCCGCCCAGCCTGCTGACCGACCGCGAGCGGGAGGTGCTCGGGATGATCGCCTCGGGCTCCACCAACCGCGAGATCGCCGAGCAGCTCTACCTCTCTCCGCACACCGTCAAGGACCACACCAGCGCGCTCTACCGCAAGATGAAGGCGCGCAACCGAGCCGAGGCCATCCTGCGCGCTCAGCGGCTCGGGCTACTGACGTAGGCAGCGCTAAGAGGCGTCCGGCTGCGGCGCCCGCGCGCCCTTCGCCGTGCGGCGCTCGAGCGCCCACCAGACCTCGACCAGGTCCTCGGTGCGGTGCAGGTCGGCGCCGGTCAGCTGCTGGAAGCGCTCCAGGCGGTGGCGCATCGTGTTCGGATGGATGATTAGCGCCTTGGCGCTGTCCTCGACGCGCAGCCCGTTGGCCAGGTACTCGCGCACGGTTCGCTCGAGCGTCTGGCCGAACTCGCCGAGCGCGCGCAGCGGCTCGAGGTAGCGCCGCACCAGGCTGTCGCCCATGTGGTCCTCCGCAAGGATGGCCGGCCGAACCGACAGCTCGTCGATGTCCGTCATGCCGCGCATCCCGAAAGCCAGCGCGGTCTCCAGCGCGCGGCTGGCCAGGTGGTACGAGCGGTCGAGGGCGCCGATCTCGACCGGCGCGCCCAGGCCACCGACGCCGTAGCCGTTGAGGGACGGCGGGCTCGACACGACCGCGCAGACCTCCCCCTCCATGACCGCCGCCACCGCGCCGCGCCCGTCGGCGCCGCCGGTGGACTCGATGGCCCGCACGAGCCGGCCCGGGTCCACCCCCGGCGCCGCCCGCGCGCGCACGGCGCGGTAGCGCCCGCCCGGCAGCAGGCCGTAGGCCGCGGCGCGGCTCTCGGCCTCGGCCGGCGGGAGCGTGCCCTCGAGCAGGCCGCGAAGGAACTGCGCGCGCCTGTCGTCCTGGCGGCTCGCGATCTCGCGCTCGACCTCGCGATGGGCGGCCGAGGTCGGGACGAGGAAGGCGTCGGCCCAGTTCCAGAGCGCGTAGACGTACTCGACCTGCGTGGCCTGGTCGATGTCGGCGTCCTCGGTCCGTATGCGCCACTCCTCGAACACGCGGCGCATGCCGATCCGGCGCGCCTGGATGCAGGCCTCCATCGGGATGCCCGCGCGCGCGAGCTCGGCCGTGGTTGCCGCGGACTCCTCGAGCTCGGCCTCGGTGGGAGGCCGCCCCTCGAGCATCGCGGCCTGGCCGCGGTAGAGGTCCGCGGACACGACCTCGCGGATCCGCTGAGTCGGAAGGTCGCGCCAGGCCGGCACCTCGGCCCGGATCTCGGCCACGATCGCGCCGGCGATCTCACCGTCGGCACGGCATAGGTCGTCGGCGTCGGACGCCGAGGGCGACACGCCCTCGAACCGAGGAGCGGCGCCGGTCTTGAGTGTGCTCACCTAGTCTCCTGACTGAGCCCGCGCGAGCCTCGCGGGGGCAAGCTGCGAAACGGGAAAAAAGCATACTGAGACGCGCCTTCGGGAGAGCAGGTTCACGCACCGGCGCGAACGCGCGCGGGGGGATCGCGGCCGCGGCGGCGGCGGGTGTCCTGCTCGTGGGGGCGGCGGCGGTCCCGAGCACCGCCGCCGGGGCCTTTCCGCAGTCGCCGCCCGACGACCCGCTGTTCGACGCCAGCCCGCTGCCCAACGCCACCAACGAGCAGTGGGACCTGGCCAGCCCGAGCGCCGGCTTCGACCGCGGCATCTCCGCCGACCGCGCGTGGGCGCTGTCCACCGGAGCCGGGGTGACGATCGCCGACGTGGACGTGGGCGTGCAGCTCGACCATCCCGACCTGGCCGGGCGCTGGGCCGTCAACCCCGGTGAGTCCGGCCGCGACTCGAGCGGACGCGACCGCGCCGCCAACGGCGTGGACGACGACCGCAACGGCTACGTGGACGACTGGCGCGGCTGGGACTTCTACGGCTACGACAACAACCCCACGTCGGACACGAGCAACGCCCACGGCACGAACGTCGCGGGCGTTCTGGGCGCCGCGGCGGCGAACGGCATCGGCGTCGCCGGGGTGGCGCCCAACTCGCGGCTCCTGCCGCTCCGAACCGCCGACAACATCCTCCACCAGGGGGTCCGGGTGGGCGAGGCGATCGTCTACGCGACCGACCGCGGGGCCAGCGCGATCAGCATGAGCCTGGGCGCCGACTCGTTCTCCACCCCGCTCCGGCGCGCCGTCCGCTACGCGCATCGCCGCGGCGCCGTGCCGGTCGTGGCGATCGGCAACGAGTTCCACTTCCACCACCACTACCCGCAGGTCATGGACGAGGCGCTGGCGGTGGGCGGGATCAACCCGGACACCGCCAACCTGGCCGCCCGCGACCAGCGGCTGGCGCAGGTGGCGTCGGACTTCACCGTGCACGCCTCGTACTCCGACTACGGCGCGCACCTGGACGTGGTGGCCCCGACGCAGGTCGAGACCACCGAGTGGGGCGGCGGCTACCGCAACGTCTGGGACGGCACGTCGGCGGCCACGCCCCACGTGGCCGCCGTGGTTGGGCTCGTCGCCGCGCGCGCGAAGGCGCTCGAGCTCGACCTGTCGGCCGGCGAGTTGATCCAGATCGTGCGCACGAGCGCCGACGACCTGACCGACGCGGGGCACGGCTACGCGCCGGGCTGGGACCGGCTGTCGGGCTGGGGGCGGGTGAACGCGTTCGCCGCCGTCAGCCGCGCGGCGGTCGGGAAGATCCCGCCGGTGGCCGACATCAGGTCGCCCTCCTGGTACCAGCCCAGGCGCGGCCGCTTCGCCGTCAGGGGCACGGTCACCGGGCGCGCGGCCACGAGCTGGACGCTGGAGCTGGGCGCCGGCGAGCAGCCGGACTCCTGGCGCGAGATCGCGCGTGGCGGAGCCACCGCGCAGGGCGCGCCGCGTCAGCTCGCGAAGGCGAAGCCGCACGCGCTCGCACGGCTGGACGCCCGCCGGCTGGATGCCGGCCCGTGGACCCTTCGGCTGCGCGCAACGGACGCCCAGGGCAACAGCGGCGAGGACCGCGCGCTGTTCCACTCGATGCGCGACCCGGCGCTCCGGCGCGGCTACCCGAGGAGCATCGGCGACACCTCGGGCGAGGCCTCCCCCACGCTGGCCGACGTGAACGGCGACAGGCGCACGGACATCGTCCTGCCCACCGCCGGGGGCAAGGTGCACGTGTGGTCGGGCCGCCGCCGCCGCGAGCTGCGCGGCTGGCCGCGCAAGATGCGCGTGAGCCAGGGCTCCGGGCCCACCGCCCGCCGGATCGGCGCCGTGCGCAGCGGCTTCCTGGCCACGGCGGCGGTGGGCGACATCGCCGGGGGCAGGCGGCCGGAGGTGGTGGCCGCGGGGCTGGACGGCCGCCTCTACGCGTGGACGGCGCGCGGCAGGCGCGTGCGCGGCTTCCCGTTCCGGATCGCTCTGAGGCGGACCGCCGAGAAGGGCCGGCTCGACGGCGCGATCTACGCGACGCCCGCGCTGGCCGACCTCGACCGCGACGGCAAGCTCGACGTGGTCTTCGGCGCCGCAGACCAGCGCATCTACGCCGTGAAGGGCAACGGGCGGCCGGTCCCGGGCTGGCCCGTGCTGGCGCGCGACACCGGCGCCGACGTGGCCAAGATCCTGAGCTCGCCGGCGATCGGCGACCTGAACGGCGACGGCTCGCCCGACGTGGTCGAGGGCACGGCCGAGTCGTACGGCTCGACGCCCGACATGAGCGGCCGCGTGCACGCGTTCGACGCGCGCGGCAGGCCCCTGCCGGGCTGGCCCGTCGGTCCGCCCGGGCTGGCGGTCAACTCGATCCCGCTCGCCGGCCAGGGCGTGCCGATGTCGCCCGTGCTGGCCGACGTGGACGCCGACGGCAGGGACGAGGTGGCGGTGGCCTCGTTCACCGGAGAGCCCGAGCTGTACCGCGGCGACGGCTCGCGCATGGACGGCGCCGGGGGGCAGAGCCACTTCCAGTTCAGCGGTACGGGCGCCGGGTCGAAGGCCACGAGCCCGAGCGTGCTGGCGCTGGGCGCCAACGCAGCCTTCGGCCGGCTCGCCTCCGGCGGCCCGCTGCGGCTGTTTGGCGGCGTGGTCGACTCGCGCCTGGCCGCGGCCCAGGGGTCGCCCGGCACCAAGGTGGACTTCCAGCACCTGGTGGGCGGCTGGGACGCGGCCGGCGGCTCCTGGGCGCCGTCCTTCCCGATTCCGATCGAGGGCTGGCAGATACCGAGCGCCCCGGCCGTGGGCGACGTGGACGGGGACGGCGGCTCCGAGGTGATCGCGGGATCGAGCGGCGACGTGCTGCACGCCTTCCGCGCCGACGGCTCGGAGCCGCCGGGCTGGCCCAAGGACACCGGCGGCTGGCTGCTGGCCTCGCCGGCCGTGGGCGACGTGGACGGCGACGGCAGGTCCGAGGTGGTGGCGGTGACGCGCGACGGCTTCCTCTACGTGTGGGACACGCCGGCGCCCGTCGCGGGCGCGCGCGAGTGGCCGTCGTTCCGCCACGACGCCCGCAACAGCGGCCGCTACGGGAGCGCTCCGTGACCGGAGCCGGGCGGCGAGTAGCATCCGGCCGGTGAAGGGGGGAGTGTCACGAGGGGCTGCCCGGGCGGGGGCGCTGGCCGCGGCGGCGCTGGCGTGCGGCGTGGCGGCGGTCGCCGCCCAGGCGGCGGACGGGCTGAGCTTCCAGAGCGTGAAGGTGCAGGGCCGGCCGGGCGACGGCGGGCTGCCGTGGGCCGAGCCGCGCATCGCGGTGGGGCCGGACGACACGAGCTGGGTAGTGACGAACCGCGAGCAGGCGGACGGCTTCGCGATCGTGCTGGGCTCCCCCGACGGCCTGAACTGGAAGGCCACGCCGGGCCTGCCGGCCGGCCAGACCGTGGCCACTCCCGACGTCGACGTGATCGCCATGCCCAGCGGGCGGCTGCTGGCCAGCGAGCTCGACGAGGCGGGGCTCAACTTCCCCACCTCGATCTCGGACGACCGCGGCAAGACGTGGCAGGCCTCCGGCGGCAGCACTCAGGTGGCCGACCAGGACCGGCAGTGGTTCGCGTCCGGCCCCGATCCCAAGACCGGCAAGACCAACGTCTACCTGCTCTACCACAACCTCTTCAGCGGCCAGGGACAGCACAACATGTTCGTGGCCACCTCGACGGACGGCGGGAAGACCTTCGGCGTGCCGGTCCCGGTGGCCCAGCCGCCCTCCGACGCCTACGCCGACCTCCAGTGCGCCGACTCCGGCGGCCCGAGCGCCATCTGGGCCAACCAGAAGGACGGCACGGTCTACGCCGAGTTCACCACGCGCGCCACGCCCACCGAGGCGGGCGACACGGGCGGCTGCACAACGGCCGCCACCGGCCAGCCGTTCGAGTTCAACATCGTGGCCGCCACCCGAGTCTGGTTGGCGCAGTCCACCGACGGCGGGCAGACCTGGACCAACTCGCTGGCCGTGGACGACGCCAAGAGCGGCCAGATCGTGTCGATGCAGATCGCCTCCGGCGGCCTGGACCGCGCCGGCAACGTCTACGTGGCCTACCCCGAGAGCCCGCTCGGACGCCTGTACCCCGACTACAGCGGTGCCGGCGTGCTGTACAAGCACGCCGCACCGGCGCGGGACGGGAACTTGAAGTGGTCGCCGGCCAAGACTCTCGTGCCCGCCGACAAGACCGCGCCCGGCAACGTGCTGGTGCACATGCAGGCGGGCGACCCCGGCCGGCTGATCGCGGAGTACTGGCGCGGCCAGGCGCGCAAGGGCAAGGAGCCGGTGTGGTTCATGACGGCGTCGGTGACCACCGACGGCCTGAGCTCGAAGCCCCACGTCAAGGAGAGCCGCGTGTCAGACGTGCCGGCCGACACCGGCACCGCCAGCCAGCTGATGGGGGCCTGCCACCAGGAGTTCAGCGTGGTGTCGGGGATCGTGAACGGGCTGGCGTGCGGCCGCTCGCCTGACGTCTGGGGGGTGACGGCCAACGCGAACTGCCGGGCGCTGTCCGTGTGGCCGGCCGTGGACGCCCCGGACGACCAGAACAACGACGGCGAGAACGACCCGCGGGTGGCCGGCAACAACCCGGGCACCTGGGTCTCGCTCCAGACCGGCGGGCCGTCGCTGTGCGGCAGGACCGGTCACAAGCCGCTGTTCGACGGCGGCTGCCCGGACCAGAAGGTCCCCACCTCGAGCTTCGCGCGCAAGCGCGCCGTGACCCTGAACGGCGGACGCCTGAGGATCCGCGGCAGCGCCGCCGACGAGGGCTGCGTCAGCGCCAACCTGATCCCCGGGAAGGGCCGCGTGGACCACGTGCTGGTGTCGGTGGCCAAGGTGCGCGGCAAGGGGAAGGGCAAGAACTGCTCGTTCCTCAAGAAGAGCGGCCGCCTGACGGGGTTCAAGAACTGCCGCCGCCCGGTGGTTCACCGGGCATCGGGCAGCACGAGCTGGACCGCCAGGCTGCGCTTCCCGGCCGGGCTGCCGCGCGGCCACTACCGGATCGTCGCCCGCGCCGTGGACGTGTCGGGCAACCGCGAGCCGCCCGCGCACACGCGCTTCAAGCTGACGTTCCGGTAGCCGGCGGCGCGCCGGCGCGGGCGCTCAGGCGGCGGCCGGCAGCACCGGATCGAGCACCGGAGCGATCCGGCCCGGGAACCCGGGCACGATCCGCAGCGCGTGGTCGCCCGCGGGGCGGCCCTCGATCTTCGGCCGCAGGTCGTCGGAGCACATGAGCAGGCGCACCGAGGTGGCGATCTGGAAGTCGGCCACGTTGGGCGGATCGCCGCCCAGCACCCCCTCCGCGATCAGCCCGTCCACGCGGTCGAGCATGCCCGGAAGCGCCGCCAGGTCGGCTCGCACGGACTCGTCGGTCACGTCGTTGTAGCGAACGGAGGCGCGCACGAACGGGCCCGCCACCGCGGCCGCCAGCCCGGTGGGCATCCCCACCCGCGCGCCCGCGAGGAAGGTCTTGATCGCGGCCGGATCGCGCTGGATCGCCCACCACGTGATGCGGCGCGTGGCCTTCTGGAGCTCCTCGTCGCCCCAGCGCTCGGCCTCGTCCACCGCCGCGCGCCGCTCGGGGTCGGAGGGCAGGAGCGGCGGCTCGGGCCGCAGCTCGTCGAGCACCTCGGCGATCTTGCGCGTGCCCTGCACCTTGCGGCCGTCGATCGACAGGGCGGGCACGGTTATGCCCGGGAAGCGGGCGGCGCGCAGGATCGGCCGGTGCATCGCGGCCACGAGGTCGATCCGCCGGTACTCGATCCCCTTGTGCTCCAGCATCAGCCGGGCGCTCCACGACGGGTGGGAACCGGGGATCACGAACAGGGTGGCCGCCATGCGCGGGATCGTAATGCGGTCGGGCCGGCGGTGAACGGCCGGGTGAACGGCGGATGAACGGTGTTCGGTCGTTTTTCACGCCTCCGGGGTGACGGGCAAGACCCGCTCACGCCAACCCACCCACAGGAGGTAGTTCAAATGCGCAAGATCGAGAAGCTCCGCCCCTCGCCGGCGATGATCGTGGCCCTGGTCGCGCTCATGGCGGGCTTCGGCGGCACGGCCGTGGCCAAGTCGCTGATCACCGGCAAGCAGATCGCCAAGAGCGCGATCACGAGCAAGCACGTCAGGGACGGCACGCTGAAGCTGTCCGACATGGCGCCCAGCGCTCGCGCGGCGTTCGTGGACCGCGGCAAGCCCACCGGCACCACGCTCCAGGGCGCGCCGGGCGAGCCCGGCCCGCAGGGAGCCCAGGGCGCGCCCGGCAAGGACGGCACGGACGGCAAGGCCGGACCGCAGGGCCCGGCCGGCCCGCAGGGCCCCGCGGGCCCGCAGGGCCCGGCGGGACCTCCAGGCCCCTCCGGCGACGGCGGCTCGACCGCCCCGGGCACCGACCTGCTGACCGCCACCGTGAAGGCGGACGGCACGCTCGACCACGGCAAGGGCATCAAGGCCATCACGCACACCGCGGCCGGCGACTACCTCGTCGCGCTGGACGTGCACGGCCTGGACCGGTGCACCAACATCGCGACCCTGGTCGGGACGCAGAAGGGTGACGACGGCAGCGCGACGATCCTCGTCTCGCCGGCCAACGTGACCAACACCCTGCGGGTCCAGACGTTCGTGGACCGGGACAAGGCAACCGCCACGGACCGGCCCTTCAACCTGGCGGTGTTCTGCCAGTAGCGGCGGCGGCCGCATAGAAGGGCCCGAGGGGGGCGCCGATCGGCGCCCCCCTCTTCGTTCGTGGCGAGCGAACGGCGTACGGCCGTTTGTCACGCCCTGACGGGTAGGCGACCAAGGAGGAGAGGACATGAAGACCGCAGATCGCAACCGCAGGCCCACCCGCTACGCCGACGATCCCGTCGGCGACTACGAGACGACGGACGGCGGCTGGTAGCGGCATACTCGGGAGCCGGTGCCCAGGGCACAACGCATCGGAAACCTGCTAGGCGTGGCGATCCCGTTCGCGGCGTTCGTCGCGGCGCTGGGGCTGCTCTGGGGCGACTTCGCGGGGCCGCGCGACATGGCGGTGCTCGCGGTGCTCTACGTGGCCACGGCCGCCGGCGTGACCGTCGGCTGGCACCGGCTCCTGACCCACGGCGCGTTTCGCACCGGCAAGGCCGTCCGCTACTCGTTCGCGATCCTCGGCTCGCTGTCGGTGCAGGGGTCGGTAATCGACTGGGTGGCCGACCACCGCAAGCACCACGCGCACACCGACGTCGAGGGCGACCCGCACAGCCCGTACGGGTTCGGCGAGGGCTTCCGGGCCAGCCTCCGCGGGCTCTGGCACGCGCACGTGGGCTGGCTGTTCGAGCACGGCCACGCGACCGACGGGGCGCGCTACGCCCCCGACCTGGTCGAGGACCGCGGCATGGTCCTGATCGACCGCGCGTTCCCGCTGCTGGTGGCGGCGGGCCTGGCGCTTCCGGCCGGGATCGGCCTCCTCGCCACCGGGACCGCGGAGGGAGCGCTCAGCGGGCTGCTCTGGGGCGGGCTGGTGCGGGTGTTCCTGCTGCACCACGTCACGTTCAGCATCAACTCGGTCTGCCATTTCTTCGGCAGCCGCCGGTTCGCCACCGACGACCGCTCCACCAACGTCTTCTGGCTGGCCCTGCCGTCGCTGGGCGAGGCGTGGCACAACAACCACCACGCCTTCCCGCGCTCGGCGCATCACGGACTGCGCTGGTGGGAGGTGGACCTCGGCGGCCTGATCATCCGGGCGCTCCGCCGGCTGGGCCTGGCGTGGGACGTGGTCGAGATCCCCGCCGAGCGCCAGCGCCAGCGTGAGCGCGAAGGCGCGTCGTTCGCGCGCGGGGCGGTCAGCTCCCCTCGATCGACCAGCTGACCGGGCGGCGCGGGTCCGGTTCGTAGGCGCAGAACGTCCCCGTCCGCACCGTCGTCTCCAGCTCGTGGCCGAGGTCGGCGTCGTACTCGGACAGCCGCTTGATCACGCCGCGGATCGAGCGCGTCACGTTCACACGCGCGCGCTCCGCGTTCGATGCCGCCTTGCGGTCGCGCCCGCCCAGGCCCACCGCCCCGGCCAGCTCGCGCGCCACGAACTCCATCTCCTCGCGGGCGCGCGACGCCCGCTCGGGGTCGTTGAACGACTCAGCCTCCTCCAGCTCCTCGCGCAGCTCCTCCAGCCGGTCCCTGTAGGCGGCCTTGGCCTCCGCGTCCAGCAGCGGACCGGCGCCCTCGTCGCCGGCCTCGCCCAGCTCGGCGGCGCCGGCGGCCGCTCCGCGCGACTCCGCGGCGGGCACCGCCGCGCCCATCAGCTCCATGGCGTGCACCTCCACGCCGGGGTTGGCCAGCAGCTGCGCGAGGTAGCGCAGGCCCTTGCTGTCGCGCACGCGCACGCTCCGGTCCGCGAACCCGAACAGCCACACATCGCCCTCGCGGCGCAGCGAGGCGGAGGTGGCGGTCGCCGCGGCCGCCGCCGTGGCATCCGCGTCCGGCACGGCGCCGGCCGGCAGGTCCTCCACGCCCAGCTCGTGCGCCAGCGCGGCCGCGCGCTGCTCCAAGCCCGATGCGCCAAGCTCGCGCGCGCTCTCGCCGGCCTCGGCCACCAGCCGCGCGGCCGCCTCCGCGTCGCCATCGCCCGCCCGGGCCACGAGCATCCGCGCCTGGTCGATGCGGAGGATGGCCATGAGCGGCAGCGCCCCCGCCCGCTCGGCCGCGGCCATGGCGTCGGCGAAGTGGCGGGACGCGGTGTCCCAGTCCTCCTGGACGGCGGCCAGCAGCCCCAGGTAGCGGGCGACCGGCCCGGCGTAGAGGCCGAAGAACGACACGACGTTGCGGCCCTCGAACGGCTCGAGGAGCCGGTACAGGGTGGTGGCGGCCTTCCGGTCGCCCAGGTGAGCCGCCACCTCCGCGCAGATGGCTATGGCCAGCAGCCAGGCGTCGTTCCGCGGGATGTCCGCGAAGTCGTGCGTGGCCAGCCGCTCCAGCTCGCGGCGGGCCTCGGCCGGGCGGCCGAGCTCGCAGTAGATGTCGGCCAGCGCCGCGCGCCAGACGGGCATGCCGGGCAGGGCGTCGGCGAACTGGCGGGTCTGCCGCTCCAGCGTTGCGATCCGGCCCTGGCCCCAGAGGATCCCCCACTCCTGGCCGAGGGTGATCACCCGGATGGTGCTGTCGCCCGCGCGTGCTCCGAGCGCCCCGGCCTCCGCGGTCAGGCGCTCGGCGACCTCGAAGCGCCCCTCCATCGCGGCGCGGCGCGAGCGCTGGAGCAGCAGGTGCGCCCGCGCGCGCGGCTCGGGGTTCTCGCGGACGCCGCGGTCGAGCGCCTCGATCTCTACGTCGGCGCCGGGCAGGTCGTCGAGCTCGAGCAGCAGGTCCGCCTGGCGGGTGTGGGTCACGAGCACCAGCTCGACGCTGCCGACCTGCTCGGCCAGCCGCAGGACCTGGCTCGACCACTCGAGCGCCTGCTCGCGGGTGTCGGGCCCCCACGTGGCCAGCTGGGCGTTGTGGAGCACGTAGGCGAGGTCGCCGGCGTCGTCCAACCGGCTGGCCATGGCGATCGCCTCCTCGACCAGCTCCTGGCGACGGTCGGCCGCGCCCATGCGGTCGTACAGCTGCACCGCCAGCCGCACCAGGAGTCGCGCGCGCAGCGTGCTGTCGCCGGGGTCGAGGACGTCGAGCGCCTCCTCGAGCAGGGCCACGACCTCCTCGTCCACCACGCCCGGCACGCGCGCGAAGGCGCGGAAGGCCAGGGCGGCCTCGGCCAGGAGCTCCGGGCGTCCCAGGGTGCGGGCCGCCACGGCCCCGGCGACCAGGGTCGCGCGCGCCGCCTGGTCGCCGGCGCGGACCTGCGCGCGGCCCAGCGCCAGGAGCAGCTCGGCGCGCCGCTCCGGTGCCGGCTCCGCCAGCTCGAGCGCCCCGAGCGCGCCCTCGAACAGGCGCGCGGCCTCCTCGTAGGCCAGGAGGCCCATGGCGCGCTCGCCCGCCCTGGCGGCGTAGTGGACCGCCTTCTCGGCGTATCCGGCCGGCGCGGCCGCCAGGAAGTGGTGGGCCAGCTCCGCCACGTGCGGCTCGGGGTCGGCTCCGTACAGCTCCTCCAGCGTCTCCCCCACCAGGCCGTGGACCTCGATGCGGCGCGCCGACGACAGCTCGCCGTACAGCGTCTCGCGCATCAGACCGTGGTCGAAGCGGAACAGCCCGGGCGTGCCCGCCACCTCCAGGACCAGGCTCGCACTCACGGCGCGGTCCAGCGTCTCGATCAGCTCCGCGCGCGTGACGCCGGCCGCGCGCTCGAGTGTGGCCAGCCGGAACTCCCGCCCCATCACCGCCGCCACCCGCAGGGTCTCGACGGCCGGCGCCCCGAGCGGCTCGAACCGCCGCCGCACGGCGTCGCGCACGGTGTCCGGCAGGGGGATGCGCCCCGAGGAGCCGTTCGTCGCCGCCTCGAGGTGACCCTCCGCCACCAGCAGCCGAACGACCTCCGTGGCGAAGAACGGGTTGCCCTCGGTGGTGGCGTGCAGCGCGCGCACGAGCTCGGGCGCGGGGTTCACCTTGGCCTGCTGCTCCACCAGGCGGCCGACCTCGGACTCCCCCAGACGGCGCAGCACGATCCGCCGCGCGTCGCGTGTCAGGTCGCCGACGATCGTGTGGATGTCGGGGCGCGCATGGGCCGCCGTGTCCTGGTAGGAGGCCACGAGGAACACCGGGGCCTCGCGAACGCTGCGCGCCACGAAGTCGAGCATGAGCAGCGTGGGCGGGTCCGCCGCGTGCATGTCGTCCAGGAGGACGGCCAGCGGCTGCTCGGCGGCCACGCCGCAGACGAACGTGGAGACCGCGTCGAAAAGGGCGAAGCGCGCCTGCTCGGTCTCGAGCGCTCCCGGCGGCTCGATCTCGGGCAGCGACGCGCGGACCTCGGGCACGATCTGCGCCACCCACTCGGCCCCCGACCCGAGCTGGCGCCGCAGCAGCTCGGCGTCGCGGCCCTGGCACAGGCCGCGGATGACCTGGACCCAGGGCCAGAACGCGGGCGCACCGCCGCCCTCCCACGCGCGGCCCCAGCGCACGGTGGCGCCCTCGCCGGCGGCGCGCGCGGCGATCGCGTCCGCCAGGCGCGTCTTGCCGATGCCGGGCTCGCCCGTGAGCACGCACAGCTGCCCGCGCCCCGCCACCGCCTCGGCCAGGACCACCGCCAGCTCCGCCAGCTCCTGCTCGCGTCCAAGTAGCCCCGCGTCACCCACCTGGGTCAAGCGCCTGCCCCCCTTGTCGGCGCGACCGGGGTCCCCGGATGTGGCGCTGTCCCCTGCCGCACACGCACAATCTACGCTGTTCTCGGGGACCCTCCGCTCTGGATCTTTTTCCTTGCGGATGCTGCGCCGGCCCTGTAGCTTCGCACCGCGTGGACGGGCCTCGGGACAGGGCAGGGCGCGCGACGGCCATCGCCGTCGTGACACCCGTCAGATGGTGGTGGGCGATCCTCCTTCGGCTGGAGTTCGCGCTGGTCGCGCTGCTGAAGCGGGTGCTGCGCCAGACGCTGCCGTCGCGGGCGGTCCGGCGGCTCTCGTTCATCAGCTTCGCGCGCTGGGCCCTGGTGAAGAGGATCCCGCCGGAGCCTCGAAGCGGACGGCGCGGCAAGCGCCTGCCGCATTCGTACATCGTCTTCCAGAGCAATTTCTACGGCGCCCCGCAGGAGTACTTCGAGGCCTTCGCCCGGGGGCTGAAGTGGCGGATGCGCGGCCTGTGGGGCGGCGCCTACCGAGTGCCCGACCCGAACCAACTGGCCGAGTTCTCGGTCTACATCAACGACGCCTGGATCCCGGCCCAGCATTACTACGCGGCCTATCCCAACGCCTCCACGAAGATGGTGCTGGCCGCGGTGGAGCTGCGCAAGCACTTCCACGAGTTCGCGGAGCAGGCGCCCGAGCTCGACCCCGACCGGTTCGCCGCCGAGTACGCGCGCTTCCTGGTGCGGGTACAGAGGTACCTGTGAGCGCCCAGAACAGGGGACTCACCGTGGTGGTGCCCGTGGCGGAGGGCCGCGAGGACGCGCTGCGCGACCACCTGGTGCGGCTCCCAACCGGACCGCGCAGCCCGATGATCAGGGTGCACGGCACGCACTTCGCGCGCTGGGTCGTGTTCAGGTTCGCCGACAAGGACGGCCGGCCGGCGCGCTCGGTGCCTCCGCACCTGCTCTTCTCGAGCGAGTTCGACGGTGGGCTGGAGGACTACGTGGCGTCGCTCTGCGAAGGGCTGGGACAGGAGGCCCACGCCATCTGGTCACACTGCGCCGGCTACCCGGGCGAGCAGGACGGCGCACTGGCGCGCTACCTCCTGGACCACCACATCCGGCCCGGGTACTCGGTGGTCGCCTACCCGGGGGTGAGGGTGGAGGACGTGCGCGCCAGCCTGGCGCTGCGCGACCGCCTGAACGAGTTCGTGATGCGCGCCCGCGAGCTCGACCCGCCCGCCCTCCAGCGGGCGTGGCTCCAGCGCTTCCGCTCGGGGAGGCGCTGAGGCGTGGCCCCCGTGCGCGTGGACCAGCGCGACCTCCAGGGCAACATCCTGGCCGGCTACGGCTTCGACCAGTCGCTCTTCCTCGTGTTCCGGGTCACCGACCCGGCCGCGGGGCGGGCTGCGCTCGGCGAGCTCGCGGAGGAGGTGACGACGGCGGTCTCGTTCGGGCAGCGCCGGCCGCCCAGCACGCTCAACGTGGCCTTCACCCACGACGGGCTGCGGGCCCTCGGCATGTCCGACCGCGCGCTCGCCAGCTTCCCCGACGACTTCCGCCACGGCATGGCCGCGCGCGCGGACCGCCTGGGCGACAACGGCCCTGACGCGCCGCGCTGGTGGGAGTCGGGGCTGCGCGCGGGCGAGCCGCACGTGCTGGTCACCGTCACCGCGCCCGAGCGGGCCGGCCTGGACGAGCGGCGCGGCGCGGTGAAGGAGCGCGCCGCGCGCCCGGACTCCGGCATCGGCCTGGTGCACGAGCAGCTCGCGGCGGTGATCCAGTCGGAGGACGGCTCTGTGGCTCGCGAGCACTTCGGGTTCGCCGACGGCTTCGCCCAGCCCTCGATCGACGGCGTGGCCGAGCACGACCCCAGCCGGAAGCTGGGCCCCACCGCGCGCGGCGGCCAGGGCACCCCGGCGCGCGGGCGCTGGAAGGACCTGGCGCCCGGCGAGTTCGTGCTGGGCTATCCCGACGAGGCGTCGGTCGTGGCCGACCAGCCCGAGGACCCGCTGCGCCGCAGCGGCTCGTACATGGTCCTGCGCAAGCTGCGCCAGGACGTGACGCTGTTCCACCGCTTCCTGCACGAGGCGGCCGGCGGCGACGCGGACCAGGCGGAGCTCCTGGCGGCGAAGATCATGGGCCGCTGGCGCGACGGCACGCCGGTCAAGCTCCAGCCGGGGCTGCGGCCCGGCGTGGGGACGGCGCGGGCCGGCGCGGGAGCGGCCGGGGCGCGGTCCGCGCCCGAGAACGACTTCCGCTACGGCGACGACCCGCACGGGATGGCCTGCCCGATCGGCGCCCACATCCGCCGCGCCAACCCGCGCGACGCGATGGGGTTCGGCTCGCGGCTCACCTCCCGCCACCGGATCATCCGGCGCGGGGTGCCCTACGGCCCGGCGTCGAAGGACCCGGCCGTGGAGGACGGCTTCGACCGCGGCCTGATGTTCGTCTGCTACCAGGCCAGCATCGCGCGCCAGTTCGAGGTCGTGCAGGGGCGCTGGATCGCCGACGGCGACGCCTTCGGCCTGGGCGCGGACGGCGACTTCGTGCTGGGCGGCGAGGACCCGCACGGCAAGATCGTCATCCCAGGCGACCCGCCGCGCATCCTCGGCCCCCGCCGCTCGTTCGTCACCAACCGCGGCGGCGGCTACTTCTTCGCGCCGGGGATAGCGGCGCTCCACGCCTTGGCCGCCGGCGTCTGAGGATCAATCTCCCAGAATCGCGCGCGAGGCAGCCGCGGTGTCCTCCCCCAGCCACTCCGCGGACACCGGATCCGCCCCGCCCTCCACGATCGCGCCCAAAGCAGCGATGACGTCACCCCGTAATTGCTGCTTTACGACCCCGTAAGCCGCCCGCGGCAGCGCCCCGAGCTGACCGGCCACTTCAAGGGACCGATCGAGCAACGCCTCGGGCGAGACCAGCTCGTCGAAGAGCCCCAGCTCCACGGCCTCCGGCCCCGCCTCCATCAGCTCCGCCCGCAGCGCCAGCACCCGCGCCGCCGGGGCGGTCAGCTCCGCCCGCACGATGGCCATGGCCGCGGCCGGGTACGGGATGCCCGCGCGCAGCTCGGTCAGGCCGACCTTGCCGACTCCCGACCCCACGCGGTAGTCCCCGCAGAGGGCCAGGATCAGCCCGCCCGCGATCGCGTGGCCGTTCACGGCGCACACCACCGGCCGCGGGAAGCCGTACCAGCCCAGGAACAGCCGGTTGATGCCGTCCACCATCGCGCGCTGGCCCTCGGCGTCGAGCCCTGGCACGGCCTTCAGGTCCGCGCCCGCGGAGAAGAACCCCTCGCGCCCGGTCAGCACCACGGCGCCCGGCTCGGCGGAGGCCAGCGAGTCGACGGCCGCCCGCCCGGACTCCAGCAGCTCCAGGTCGAGCGCGTTGGCGGGTGGGCGGTCGATGCGCACGAGCGCGACGTCGCCGCGTTCCTCGATCGTCACGAAGCGGGGCATTGGAGGACGCCGAAGACTAGGGTTTCCCCAGGGGGATCGAATGCCGAGCAGCCGGACCCGGAGGGCAGTGACAGGGGCGCTGGCCGCGGCGTGCCTGGCCGCCCCGGCGGCGGCCCTCGCGGACCATCCGGTCAGCGACGCCTACAACAAGCCCCTCGACGACGGCTGCCAGCGCAACGTGCCCGGCCTGCTGAGCTACACCTCGCCCGAGTGGGTGTTCGTGAACAGCCACACGGCGAAGGACACGGTTCAGCACCTCGAGGGCGTCGTGCGCGATCCCCACACCGCGGGCGAGGACCTGCCCGAGGAGCACCTGAGCTACGACATGGACTTCAACGTGCTGCCCGACCCCGGCTACACGGGGCTCGCGGGCGGCAGCCCGGAGGCCAACGGCGGCAAGGGCAGCGGCAACTGGGACACGAGCCCGGAGAGCAAGGACGAGTTCGGCACGCTCCACCTGGAGTGGGAGTCGGGCGCCCTGCCCACCTACGCCTGGCCCGACGACGACGACCGCGTGAGCATCTGGGGCCACTGGATCTGGGACTGCGGCCACTGGGGCGAGGGCTTCGACTTCACAGCGCCCGGCGCCGACGACCCAACCGCCCCGCTCACCCACAACGGCGACTACCTGCTGCCGGGCGAGACCGAGAGCGAGCTGGTGGGGATCCCCGACTCGCAGAACATCCGCGGCGAGCAGACCGAGCTGCACCCCCTCCAGGCCCTGGTCGTGACCCGCGCCAGGCCGTGGCAGCCGGTGGTGCCAGAGTCGCAGACCGACGTGTTCATATCCACCAACGGCACCGCCGCCCACGCCGACGAGCAGTGCGCGCGCGACGTGAAGCCAGTCCCGGGCCAGCCGGTCTACGGGCCCGACTTCACCGCCTGCACCCACCAGGCGGAGAACGAGTACCAGGCGATCGGCGGGCGCAGCTACGAGTTCTTCGTGCCGGCCCCGCCCAGGCCGTCGGCCGGCGCGCAGCTCCGCTACCGCGAGGTGCCGCGGGTCAGGGGAAGCGGCGCCAGCGAGCAGGTGACGCCCACCGCCGACGGACTGAAGGTGCGCGTGAGCTTCGACAGGGTGGCGGCGGGCAAGCCGGAGGGCTTCGGCGCCAGCTACTTCGTGGGCTGGGAGGGCGACACCACCGCGCCGCCGGACCACCTCCGGATCACGCTCGACTCCATAACCGTGCACCACGCGCTCGATCCCAATCCGGACCGGCCGCAGCAGAGCGCCGTGCCGCCCGGCGAGTACAACCTGTACATCGACGCCAACGGGTACTGGAACTTCGTCGGCGGGCGCGGTCCCACCGGCGCGGTGACCGGCGGCTCGCCGCCGGAGTGGGTGCCCGGTCTGGGCGCCGCCATGGACGGCCAGACGTTCCCCAACATCGACCGCACCGTGGACCTGTTCGTGCCGCGGGGCAAGCCGTTCCGCCTGCTGGTGGACGCCCGCGAGTGCGACCTGCCCCACATGGACCCGTGCGCGAACACCGCCGAGCTGTCGGACGGCAACGACTCGCCGGGCGACCACGCCGACAGCTACGCGTCGGCCGCGGCGGCGCTTGGCCCGCACACGCTCAAGCCGAGGAGCGGCAACTACGAGATGAGCTACACGGTGAAGAAGGTGGCCGGCCCGGGCGCCGGGCCGAGCCCGCCCGGCTCGACCGGCGTGGCGTCGAGCGACGCCGGCGGCAACCTCGGCGGCACGGGCACGCTGCTGCCGCAGCCCAGGCCGCCGCGCCCCGGCTGCGCGGACGTGTACGCGCCCCGCACGCGCTTCGCCCGGCGTGCCCTGCGCGCCTCGCGGCGCGGCCTGCGCCTGCGCGGCAGCGCGCGCGACCGCGGCTGCGGCGGGGTGGCGCGCGTCACGGTGGCCGTCGCGCACCGCGAGCGCGGGAGGGGCAACCGCTGCCGCTACCTGCGCCCGAACGGCAGGCTCGGCCGCGTGACCAGCTGCCTCCGCCCGATCTACGTGCCGGCCCGCGGCGGCAGGAGCTGGCGCTTCAAGCTCCGGCGCACCCTGCCGCGCGGGACCTACGTGGTCCGCAGCCGCGCGATCGACCGAACGGGCAACGTCGAGATCAAGCAGCGGCTGCGCGGAAAGCGACGCAATCTGGTCAAGCTCAGGGTGCGCTGACGCGCGGGGCCGACGCCCGGCCCTTCATCTGCCGCCAGGTGGCGCGGCCGGAGACCTCCGGGTTGGTCTCGTCGGGTTCCGTGAACGAGTAGATGCCGTTCTTCGGGTCCGACTTCGGCCGCTTGCCCGGCAGCGGCACGAACGGGTAGCTGGCCACGCCCGAGCCGTCCGCGTCGAACGGCGTGTAGTCGGGCTCCGGGGCGAAGATGTCGTCCAGCGGTCGGCTTGTGGCGGCATAGTCGGTGAGCGGCGGAAGCCCGAGGATGCGGTCGATCGCACCCACCGTCGAGGCCAGGTTGTACGACGCGTTTGTGATGAAGCCGCGCTTGACCCACGGGCTGGCCACCGCCATCAGGCCGCGGTAGGCGCTGATGTGGTCGCCCGTGCCCTGCGGGTCGTCCTCCACCACGATGACCAGCGTGGACGGCCAGTACGAGCTGTGCGACACGACGTCGATCAGCTTGCCGGTGGCGTAGTCGTTGTCGGCCACCTGGGCCTCGATCCGGGGGTAGCCCGGCTCGTCCACCACGGTGGTGTGGTCGCCGCCGAGGAAGACGTAGGTGAAGTCCGGCAGCGAGCAGTTGGCGCCGTAGGTCGCGGCCAGCTTGCCGGTGCACCTGTGCTCCTCGAACTGCCGGAACTCGCTCTCCCAGCCGGCCTCCCGCCGCGAGTCCGGGATGTGGAGGTCGAAGTTCGGGAACACCGCCGGGTCCGCCTGGAGCTCCTCGGGGATCAGGCGCGCGTCCTTGACGGTCTCCATGTTGTAGGTGCGCACGCTCAGGCCGGCCTTCCAGGCCTGGTCCGCCAGCGTCCCGCCGCGCGGGAAGTTCTCCGGGTCCTTCCACGACTGGGAGTTGTGCTTGAAGTGCGTGCCCGTGTCGGCGGCGATCGCGCGCTCGTAGCGGTCGCTCGTGCCGCCGGCGTCCTCCCACATGTGGCCCACCACGCTGGCGAAGCCCTGGTAGGCGAAGTTCTGCGCCTCCACGAACTGCCGCTCCAGCGCGTGCAGGTTCGGCGTGATCACCTGGCCGAATACCGTCAGCTCGTTGCCGGGGCCTTCGTGCAGGTCGCCCAGCACCGCGTCGTAGGTCTTGTTCTCGCGAGTCACGTAGACGATGTGCCTGATCGGGCCGGCGCGGCCGGCCACCAGCGGGTTGCGCGAGTCCAGGCCTCGCGGCGTGCGCGGGCTCAGGTTGCTCCTCACCTGCGCGGTGTGCCCGGCCAGCGCGGCCCCGGCCGGCGCGGCCAGCGTCTCGAGCGTGCCGGCCGTGGCGTAGGCGCCGTCGGGGGCGAACGACGCGGGATCCGTCTCGCTGAACGGCTGGGTGCTGCCGCGGCTGCGGGCCAGGCCGCGCGCGGTCACCACGTGCACCGGACTCCCGTCCGGGCTCAGGGCCACGGCCGTGGGATACCAGCCCGTCGGGAACAGGCCGGCCAGCCTCCAGGTGCCGTCGACCTCCCGGACGCGGCGGCCGAAGCGTCGGTGCCGCGTCTTCACCAGCCTGAGCACGGCGACCGCGTTGTCGCCGCCCAGGCTCACGTACGCGGTCCGCCCGCCCCGCGCCACCGCGATCGCGTTCGGCGAGTCGCTGCGGCGCCCGATCTGCGCCAGGTTCACGCGGGTCTTCCTGCGAGTGAACGTGTCGAAGCTCGTCATCGTGGCGTCGTTGGAGTTGGCCACCAGCAGGCGCGTGCCGGCGATCGCCAGGCCGGTCGGGTGCTCGCCCAAGCGGAGCGACCGGGTGCGGCCGCTCCCGGTCTGGATCTCGGTGACCGTGTCGCCGCGCCCGTTGCTGGCGTACAGGACCCTGCCGTCTCCCCTAAGCGCGAGGTGGTCGGGCGCGGCCGCGCGGATCCGCTTGGTCCTGCGGTCTCCCTTCGGGTCCAGCTTGGCGACGTACTTGTCCTGCGGCGCCGCGGCCCACAGCGTGCGACCGTCGCGCGACAGCGCCAGCCCCGACACGTAGGCCCCCACCGGCAGGTCGTAGGCCTGCGAGTACGTGCCGTTGGAGCCGACCTTGAGCACGTGCACGGCGCCGGCGCCGCCGCCGGCCACGTACACGCGGTTCCCGCGCCGGTTGAAGACGATCGACTGGAAGGCGTCGTCCACCTGGAGCGTCTGGCGGAGGGAGCCGGTGGCGGGGTCGATGACCATCAGCGCGACCGTGCCGTTGGGCGAGCCGCCCTGGATCGGGGGCCCGGCGATGGCCAGCAGCGTCTTGCCGTTGGGCGCGACCGCGGCGCCGGTGGGGAACGCCTGGAGCGTTGTGATGCGGCCCGCGGGCGTGGCCAGGCGGCCGATCGGCAGCTCCACGGCGGGCCCGTCGGCCCGCGCCGCCGCGGCCAGGAGCGCGGCCAGTGCGGCAAGCGCGGCGGCCGCGAGGAACGCGTTGCCGAGCGCCCGCGCGCCGCGCGGGCGGCGCCCACGAGTCCCGTGCATGGCCTGCACCATCCCGACTGTAACCCCGGTCACACAGACGAGTCGCGCACGACCTTACGATCGCGCCCATGGGACGGGGAGCCGGCGTGGACAGGGCGCTCATGACGGCGGGCGGCCTCTTCCGCATGGCCTACGGCCTGGGGGCGATCCTGGCGCCCGACGCCATGTCGCTGCGGCTGGCGCCCGACATCCGCAACCATCCCGCCGGCCGGATGAACCTGCGCGGCTTCGGGGGCGTGCAGACGGCGCTCGGCGGCTTCACGATCTGGGCGGCCGGCGATCCTCGGCACGCGCGCCCGGCCCTGGGCCTCAACCTGGCCGCCGACGTGCTCGACTCGGTCGTGAGCGCGATGGAGTGGCGCGACCGTGGGCGCGCGGATCGCGTGGTGGTCGGCGGCGTGCTGCTCAACGTGGCCGGAGTGGCCACCTGGGCCGCGGCCCTGCGCGGCCTGCCGGAGTAGCGCCGCCCGCGGCCCCTACGGCCCTCGCGGCAGGCGCCGCGTCAGCTCCACCGTCTGCTGGAACGTGGGCCGGTTGATCCACGGGAACGCCGGTATGCTCACGCCCGCGGCGGTGATCGAGCGCGTCTCGTCGAAGCAGCTGGCCTCCACGCGGTTCGTGTCGGCGCAGTTCGAGTCGTGGCCGTACAGGTCCTGCTTCGAGACGGTCAGCGCGGCGGCCAGCGACGCGCGCAGCGCCGCCCGGCAGCGCTTGCGCGAGCCGTTGCCGCAGTACCTGCGCGACCAGGCCCCGCGCGGGCGCGGCCCGAACAGGCCACGGAGGTCCTTGCTCACGAACCCGTACCAGCCGGTCCCGTAGGAGGGCCGGTTCGCGTCGCCGCCCACCGGGCGGTCGATCGGATGGAAGCGGGTGAAGACGTCGTAGACACCCGAGCCGAGCACGGACTCGAACTCCGCGGCCACCAGCTTCGGCCACCACGCGTCCATCAGGGTGACCGCGGCGTCGTCGTCGTAGTGGCCGTCCCTGTTCAGGTCGCGACGGTGCGCGCCGCGTGCGCGCCAGTCCCGCAGCAGCTGGATGGCCGCGCGCAGCTTCGGGTCCTTCGGCTTGCCCATGGCGCGCAGGACGATCGGCAGGTCCTTCACCCCGCGGAGGTCCTGGGTGCCCGATTCCTCCATGGCCTGGACGAGCTCCTCCAGCCGCATCCTGCGCGGGCCGCGGATGGCGGCGCGGATCTTGTCGGTGAGCAGCTGCGAGCGAAAGATCGAGTCGTAGCCGTAGTTGTCGTCGGCCGCCGCGAAGCCCTTCGCCTGCTTGTTGTTCCAGGAGACCAGGTAGCGCTGGTCGATCGCGTGGGGCTCCCTCTTCTTGGGCAGCCAGTCGGCCGTACGGAAGCCGGGGTCGAACCCGCGCCAGTCGTACTCGCCCGTGCCCAGCACGGGGAAGTCCGGCGACGTCCCCTTGGCGCGATGGGGGTACCAGCCCGACAGCTGGTAGGCGATTTGCTCCGAGTCCGTGTACAGCCAGTTGAAGCTGAAGTTGATGTTCGCGACCACGCTCCTGAACGACTTCGCGTCGTGCACCATGGCCGGGTCGTTGAGGGCCGAGAAGCCAAGCGCCGAGTCGGCCTCGTGACCGTAGGTCGTGCGGGCGCGCGCGAAGGCCACCTTCCGGCCGCCGGACGTGCCGCGCGCGTAGACGATGCCGTGCACGGTCCGGTACGCGGTCAGGGTCTCCGAGCCCGGCGGCGATTGGTCGAGCGCGTTCGGTTGCCACTGGTTGGTGCGCTCGAGCTTCTCCATCGCCAGGCACTGGCCCTTGTAGAGGTAGTGGAAGTCGTCCTGGCAGAGCACCTCGGCGAACGTGTCGATGTTGTCCACGTTGGCGGACGTGGCGCTCCACGCGTAGTCGCGCCCATGGCCGAGCTGCACGTACAGGTTGACCCCGGGGAAGGCGGCTCCGGCGGCGTCGAAGCCGGGACCGTGAAGGTCCTGCTCCAGCAGGATCTGCGGGACGTAGTAGCCCACCTGCGGACCCATCACGGCGATCGGATGGCCGTTGGCGGACTCGCGGGCCGACACGAGCAGCGAGTTGGACATGTGCCGGCTCTGGGACAGCGCGCGCTTCATGTCCAGGCCGTACGCGCCCTTCGCCTGGCCGCTGGTGGGCGGCGGCGCCGGCGGCGTGAACTTCACCGAGCCCTTGTCCGGCAAGGCCAGGCCCCGCTTGGAGAACGGGCTCGCCGTCTCGTAGCGGAAGCGGCGGTTTGCGGTCGTCGGCGACTCGGGGTCGTCCTTCGAGCGGAAGTCGAGCCAGGAGCGGCGGCCGCGCTTCTTGCCGAAGCGGTCCACGAACGCCTGGAGGATCTGCGAGGAGCGCACCTCCTCGCCGCCGCCCTTGCCGAAGATCCCGCCCACCAGCGACGCGGTGGCGATCACGTCGGTCAGCTTCCACTGCTGGAGCGTGGCGCCGATTGCGGCGTACTCGGCGGGCATCTTGGTCGGGTCGAGCTCGGCCTCGGCGATGTACGCGTTGATGCCGTCGACGTAGTCGTTGCCGTCCTTCACGAACACTCCGCCGAGGTCGCCGTACAGCTTCGGCGCGTTTTCGATCTGCGCCTGGAGGTCCTTCTCGTCGTACGGCGCGATCTCCCACTGCGTGCGGTCCATCTCGCGGTTGGACACCGAGCCGCCGGCGAACGAGGACAGCTGGGCGCGCCCGGTGTGGCGCAGCACGTCCATCAGGAACAGGCGGTCCCGGGCGGCGGCGTAGCCGGCGCCGAACATCACGTCGGAGCGGGTGCTGCCGTAGATGTGCGGCACGCCGTAGGCCTTGTCCCTGACGATCGTCAGGCCCGGCCGCGGCGACTCGCTCGACGCGACGTCGTCCTGCTTCACGCCGAAGGTGGCGTCCTTGTAGTACTTGGCGATCTGGTCGTGGGTCAGGGTCGGGCTCGCGTACATCAGGTCGCGGTACAGCGGCAGCTGGTCGTCCCAGTGCGGCGGGCGCTCGCCGGTGGCCTGGAAGCTGGCCAGCTGGAAGACGTTGTCCAGGCCGGTCGTGCCGGGCGGGTTGATGTTGCGGAAGCCGCCGGCGTCGCCCGCCCCGTAGGGCTGGACGGGGTCGGCGGCCGGGGCCGGCGCGGCCAGCACGAGCGCGGCCGCGGCCGCGGCGAGCGCCGCGGCGCCGGGCAGCCGCGCGGCCACGCGGCTCACTGCTTCGCCTCCACCCCGGGCGGCGGCGCCTGCGTGCGCAGGAACGCGTCGAACGCCCGGTCCGGCAGCAGGCCGCGGATCGCCGGCAGGAGCCGCGCGGGGATGCCGACGCGGTAGCGGGCGCGCGGGCGGCGGGCGGAGATGGCGCGCTCCACCGCCTCCGCCACGTCCTCGGGGTCGTCCGCAAGCAGCTTGCTCTGGTCCGCCTCGGCGTCGGCCTTGGCCACAGCGGCATGGTAATCGTCGTACGGCCCGCCGGAGCCGGGCATCGCGTCGTTGGCCGTGGCCGTGAAGCGCGTGCGGATCGGACCGGGCTCGATCAGCACCACGTCCACCCCGAAGCCGCGCACCTCGAAGCGCAGGGCGTCGGTCATCGCCTCGATGGCGAACTTGGTGGCGGAGTAGACCCCGCTGCCCGGCATGGTCACGCGGCCGGCCACCGAGCTGAGGTTCACGATCCTCCCCCGGCCCCGGTGGCGCATGCCGGGCAGCACGAGCTGCGCCATCCGCAGGTAGCCGAAGACGTTGGTCTCGAAGTTGCGGCGCGCGTCCTCGATGGGCACGGACTCGACGGCGCCGCTCTGCCCGTAGCCGGCGTTGTTCACGAGCACGCCGACGGCTCCCTCGGCCTCCTCCACCTTCGCCACGGCCGCGCGCATCGAGCCCTCGTCCAGTACGTCGAGCGCCAGTGTGCGGCAACCGCGCTCGGCCAGATCGGAAAGCTTCGCGGGGTCGCGCGCGGTCGCGTAGACGGTGAAGCCGGCGGCGGCCAGGCGCTCCGCCGTGGCGTGACCGATACCCGACGAGCAGCCCGTGATCAGCACAGCCCTCGATTCCGCCCCCGCCATCGTGCGGGAGCCTACTCCCGCGCGCCATATGCTCGGCCGGTGACCGACCTCCACGTGCTGCGCGTGTTCGCGGACGAGGACGGGCGCGGCGGCAACCCGCTGGGCGTGGTTCTGGACGGGGCCGCCGTGCCCGCCGGGCGCCGGCAGGAGATCGCGACGCGGCTGGGCTACAGCGAGACCGTGTTCGTGGACGACGCCGCGCGCGGCGCGCTGCGGATCTTCAGTCCGTCAGCGGAGCTGGCTTTCGCCGGACACCCGAGCGTGGGGACGGCGTGGCTGCTGGCTCGGGAGGGCCTCGCCGTGGACGTGCTGCGGCCCCCGGCCGGGGAGGTGCCCGTGCGGCGGGACGGGGAGCTGGTCTTCATCGCCGGCCGGCCGGACTGGGCGCCGCCCTTCGAGCACATCCAACTCGGTTCTCCGGCTGAGGTCGATGCGCTGTCCGGTCCGCCATCCGATCACGGGTTCGCGGCGTTCTGGGCTTGGGAAGAGGAGACCGTCGGGCGCGTGCGCTCGCGCGTGTTCCCGGTTTCGCTCGGCGTCGACGAGGACGAGGCGACCGGCTCGGCGGCGATGCTGCTGGGCGGCCTGCTCGGATGCGAGCTGACGATCCGCCAGGGCGCCGGCTCGCTGCTCCACGTGCGCCCGCGCCCGGACGGGCTGGTGGAGGTGGGCGGCCGCGTGGCCCTCGACGAGGTCTGCGAACTCGCCGTCTGACTGGACGTGGATGACTTTGGTCTCGCTATGCGAGATCAAAGTCATCCACCCCCCTCCCGAGCCCCTCGTTGCTGCCGTTAGGGCGCATCCAGCCCGGGTAAATCCACACGAGATGGAACGCCGCCGCCTCGGCCAGCAGGGACTCGAGACATCCGCCCAGGGCCTGGGCTGCATGGGCATGTCCGAGTTCTACGGAACGCCGGACGAGTCCCAGGCGCTGGCCACCATCCACCGAGCGTTCGAGCTCGGGATCGACTTCCTGGACACGGCCGACATGTACGGCCCGTTCACCAACGAGCGCCTGGTGGGCGGCGCCATCGCCGGGCGGCGCGACGAGGTGGTCCTGGCCACCAAGTTCGGCAACATGCGGGACGAGGAGGGCGGCTTCCTGGGCGTCAACGGCCGGCCGGAGTACGTGCAATCGGCGTGCGACGCCTCGCTCCAGCGCCTCGGGGTCGATCACATCGACCTCTACTACCAGCACCGGGTGGACAAGACCGTGCCGATCGAGGAGACCGTCGGCGCGATGGCCGAATTGGTGCAGCAGGGCAAGGTCCGCTACCTGGGCCTGTCCGAGGCGTCGCCCGACACCATCCGGCGCGCGCACGCCGTGCATCCGATCTCCGCGCTCCAGACCGAGTACTCGCTCTGGACGCGCGACGTGGAGGACGAGATCCTGCCCACGGTCCGCGAGCTGGGCATCGGGTTCGTGCCCTACAGCCCGCTGGGCCGCGGCTTCCTGTCCGGCCGCTACCGCTCCGAGCAGGACTTCGACGAGAACGACTCCCGCCGGCTGCGCTTCCCCCGCTTCGAGGGCGAGAACCTGAAGCGCAACCTGGAGATCGTGGACCGTCTGGAGGAACTGGCGCGCGAGAAGGAGGTGACCGCCGGCCAGCTCGCCCTGGCGTGGGTGATGAGCCAGGGCGAGGACATCGTCCCGATCCCCGGCACAAAGCGCGTCCACTACCTCGAGGAGAACGCGGCGGCGGCCGACGTCGAACTGACCGAGGAGGACCTCGCGCGGATCGCCGACATCGCCCCGCGCGGCGCCGCGGCGGGCGACCGCTACGCCGACATGTCCACGATCGACGCCTGAGAGGCAAATCCCGGGCGCCCCGGCCCCGGCGGCCCCCACGCCGGTTTATGCTCGCCCCGTGCGCGCCCGCCGCCTGGCCGAAGCCGCGACCTGCCTCACGGCCGCGCTGATCGCACTGGCGCCCGGGGCCGCCCGGGCGGACCTGCCGCCCGCCGGCCAGCCCGTCCACACGATCTCCAACTTCGGCCGCCTGATCGCGCCGTTCGGCGCGCTCAGCCAGCTCGAGTACTTCCCCCTCAACGCGGCGATGACGCCCGACGGCCGGTTCGTGTGGACGCTCGGCACGCGCAGCAGCGCGAGCCACACGGACATCCAGATATCCGACGCGGCCAGCGGCCAGATCGTGCAGCAGCTCCAGGAGCCGCAGCGGCCGAGCTCGGTGGACCGCGGCAGGCTGCGCGGCATCGCGATCTCGCACGACGGCACGCACGCCTACCTCTCCGACGCGCGCGACCAGATCGACGTGTACGACATCGATCCGGCCAGCGGCCACGCGACGCTGGACGCCAAGCCCACGATCCCGGTGCCGCCGCCGCCGGGCCAGCAGCCGCCGGACGACTACCCGCCCAACCAGCCCGCCACCCCGCCGCCGGCGCCCCCGCCGCCCGACTTCCCGGGCCCCAACCACGGGGCGCCCACGAGCTACCCGGAGGGCCTGGCGCTGAGCGCCGACGACAGCAAGCTGGTGGCGGCGCTCAACCTGTCCGACCACGTGGCCGTGATCGACCTGAAGACGCGCGCGGTGCAGCAGGTGCAGGTGCGCGACGACGGCAGGGCCGGCGACCACGCCTACCCGGCCAACGTGGCGATCGCGGGCAGGCGCGCGTTCGTGACCGACGAGGGCGACGGCACGGTGGCCAGCTTCGACCTGTCGGACCCGTCCGGCATCGAGCGCGTCACGCCGCAGTTCGACGATCCGTCGCAGCTCAACCCGAAGCGCACCCACCCGAACGGAATCGTGGCCGCGCCGGACGGCAAGCACGTGTTCGTGTCGCTCACGAGCGCGGACCAGGTGCTGGAGCTCGACGCCGCGAACCCGAGCAAGGTCACGCGGCGCTTCGACGTGCGCCGAGTGACCGGAGTGGGCACCCAGCCGGTCGGCCTCGCGGTCACGCCCGAGGGCGACACGCTGTTCGTCGCCGACGTGGGCGAGGACGTGGTGCGCGCCATCGCGCTCACCAAGCGCGACGTTCGACTGCCCGCCGGCGTCGACTCGCTGCCGCAGTCGCTCGGCGGCGCGGGCGCCGGGTCGAAGGTCAAGAAGTGCAAGAAGGTCAAGCCGAAGAAGAGGAAGCGACACAAGAAGAAGAGGAAGAAGCGCCCGCACAGGGCCGCCAAGAGCAGGAAGAAGCACAGGAAGAAGAGGCGCCGGAAGGCGCGCTGCATCCACCGCGACGAGCGGCTGCGCGGGCGGAGCGGATCGCTGCGGAGCGGATCGGTGCGCGCTGGCGGCTCGCGCCCGGGGGCGCGCGGCGGCGCCACCGTGACCAAGGCCGCCAACCGCGTCGTCACCGTCCACTCGGGCGACGAGCTGGCACGCATCCCCTCCGGCATCTGGCCGCGACAGGTGATGCTCGCCCCGGGCGCGCGCCGGCTGGCGATCCTGACCTCGAAGGGCGTCGGCCCCGGCTCGACGTTCGCGGCGGGCGAGGGCGTGGCCGCGCACATCCCGGGCGTGCTCCAGCGGATCAAGCTGCCGCCGGCGGACGACGACCGCGACACCGCCATCGTGGCGGCCGGCATCGGCGGCGTGGACACGCCGGTGCCCGTCGACCACCAGCCCACCGCCCCGGCGGGCTCGCCGCTGGTGGGCCCGAACGGCGGCGCCAGCAGCAAGATCAAGTACGTGTTCTACGTGGTGACCGAGAACAAGACCTTCGACATCATCCTCGGCGACCTGGGCCGCGGGAACGGCGATCCCTGCCTGGCGATCTACGGCGAGCGGCGCAGCCTGCGAAAGCACGCCGACGGCTCGCCGTGCCCCTACGAGCGCTTCGGCGTGAACGACGACGACGACCGCAACGGGCTGAACCCCACCCAGCGGATGGACGGCACGCCGATCACGCCGAACGAGCACAAGATCGCGCGCCAGTGGGTCACGCTGGACAACGCGTACGCCAACTCGGAGACCTCCGACGACGGCCACATCTGGACCTCGGCGGCGTACGCGCCGGAGTACGACGTGCGCGCGACGCTGTCGAGCCCGCACCCGTTCGACCTGCTGTACCCCATCTCGGCGCCGCCCAAGGGGTTCTTCTTCGACTCCCTGGTCCGCCAGGGGGTGGGCTTCTTCAACTACGGCGAGGCCGCGGCCGGACTGGCGTTCCCCGACTCGCAGGCCGACCCCGAGGAGCAGTCGGTGCGCAGCCAGGTGCTGAAGAACTCCGAGTTCATCACCCAGTACCCCTCGAGCGGCGCCATCGACAAGGACCCGATCACGCAGCGCGAGACGCTCGACCACGACCCGTGCCAGGACGCCGGCCTGCCGCCCGGCGTGCCGTGCCCGCAGCTCAACCCGGCGACCCAGGTCTCGCGCATGCAGTACTTCAGCAAGCGCTTCCAGGGGCAGCTGGCCGCCTGCGCCGCGCCGTCGGACCCGGGCACGTGCCAGGTGCCGCAGTTCAACGAGCTGCTCATGCCCAACAACCACACCTCGGGCACCGACAGCGGCACGCGCACCCCCGACGCCCTTGTGCGCGACACCGACCAGGCCATCGGCCAGCTGGTCGACGAGATCAGCCACTCGAAGATCTGGCCGTACAGCGCGATCTTCCTGGTGCAGGACGACGCTCAGGACGGCGCCGACCACGTGGAGGGCCACCGCATCACCTCGCTGGTGGTGTCGCCCTACGCGAAGCGCGGCGCCGTGGTGTCCACGCACTACGACCAGATGTCGGTGATCCGCACGATCGAGCTGATCCTGGGCATGAAGCCCACCTACCTGTACGACTCGCTGGCTCGGCCGATGTGGGAGGCGTTCCAGTCGAAGGCCGACAACGGCGCGTACGACCGCGTGAAGATCGACGCCGCGCTGATGGACGAGCGCAACGTCGCTCACGCGCCGATGTCCAGGGAGTCGGCCAAGTACACCTGGGTGGCGGACGCCGTGCCGGAGCACGTGATGAACCGGATGGACTGGGCCATGCGCTACGGCTCGGTCGAGGCCTGCCCGCGCCGCGTCGGCGGCAACGACCCGTGCGAGGACGACACCGACGAGGACGAGCGCGAGATCGACAAGGCAGAGGCCACGCACGCCGCGCTCAGGAAGTACGCGCTGGAGCGGCGGCTGCGCGGCCGCAGGCCGTAGCGCTGCGGCGCCCGGCGGGGACAGGATCGAGGCCTACGGCCCGTCGTCGACGAAGCGCCGGAGCGCCTCCTTGCCTCCTCCGATCTGCGGCTGCCCGTGCGCCACGAGGATCGAGTCGAACGGCTCGTCCAGCAGTCGCGCGTATGACTCGCGGATGGCCCGCTTGACGGCCTGCGGGTCGTCGCCGATGTACCGGTCCGGCACGAAGCCGAGCTTGCCGTCGTAGCGGATCACCGCGTCCGCCACCGCCAGCAGTCCGTCGCCGGACGCGATCAGGAGCGCCGACTCCTCGTCGCATATCGCGCCCACCTCCAGCGCCGTGACCCCCGGGGCCAGCTCGTCGCCCCACGCGAACCCCTCCACGTCCGGCCCGCCCTCGAACTCGTGCAGGCCGGCCTGGTGGCAGCGGATCGGGATGTCGAACTCCTCGGCCAGCTTCACGCTGCTGCGGAGGTGGTGCCGGTTCGTGAGCACCACCTGGCTGGGCTCGCGCCCCTCGAACAGTGCGACCCCGTCCTCGGGCAGTAGCGGATCCACCGCCGTGCCCGAGTCCGCCAGCAGGTAGGAGCTGACGTCCCTCTTGATGTTCGGGTGAAACGCCGTCCAGTGGAGGACGCCCGGCGCGATCTCGTTCACCTTCCGAACGCTATTGCCTGCGCCGGTGACCGTGGGTCCGCGTGCGCGGCCGAGTCTTGCGACAGCCCCGGTACGTGCGCACGCTCACGATCCGGTCGCCGCGGCTGGTGACCGACACGACGCGCAGCTTGAACCTGCGCCCCCGTGGCAGATGGCGAACCACAAGCGTCCGGACGTCGCGCCCGCGCCTGCGCGCCACGCGCCGGCCATCGACGAACGCCGTCACGCGCACCCGCCGCCCCCGGTGTGGCCTGCGCAGCCGGAACCGGGCCCCCCGGAAGGCGATGCAGCTGCCGCTGCGCGGGAGCCCAGCCCCCGGGACCGTGGCGGGCGCCGGGCAGAGCGGCCCGCTGCTCTCGCCGGGCCTGGCGGAGCGGAGTCCGTAGGCGCCGCCGCCGTTCGGGTACACGTACGCCTCGCGCGAGCCGGCGCGGTCGAACAGCTCCAGCCGCGCGCCCTCCGCCACCACCTCGCCGTCCGCCGCGCGTGGCAGGAACACCACGCTGGCGCGGGCGGCGTCGCCGCAGTCCGCTCGCCTCGGTGACGTCGCGCGGATGTCGAACGTCCCGTTCGTGGCGTACTGCACGCCCTTCAGGTCGCCCGCGGTGGCCATCGGCGTGGCGCGGGAGGTAAGCGCCACCCGCTTCGGCTTGGGCTGGCCGCGCCCGTACGGGGGGTTGTAGATCCCCCAGTTCACCTCGGGGTTCACGTCGTTCTGGTTCTCCTTCCACAGCCACAGCGCGCCGCCCAGCAGGTACTTGTCCTGGAGCGAGTAGTGCGTGGTCAGGATCGTGTCGTCGTCGCTCGGGTTGTTGCCGAACTCGCCGACCCACAGCGGCAGCCCCAGCTGCTTGGCGTCGTCGATGGCGCTCTGGTAGCCGGCCTCGCTCGGGAAGAAGCGAGTTGAGGCGACGATCTGGTCGGCCGTGAACACGCCCGTGTAGATGTGCGGCGCGTACACGACGTTGCGGTACGCGCTGTACGCGGACCACGGCGTGACGATCTGGCGCTGGTCGGTCACGTTGCGCTCCGCGTTCGGCTCGATGAAGAACAGCTGGCGGAAGCCGGGCACCTTGCCGACGATCGTGTTGACCACCTTCCCGTAGAACGGGAAGAGCTGGGTGGCGTCAACCGCGCCGGGAGCGGCGTTGTACCCCGGGTGCGGCTCGTTCATGATCTCGTAGCCCGCCACCGCGGGGTCGTCGTGGAACCGCCGCGCCAGGGCCAGCATCGTGCTGGCGTAGTGGTCCTGGAGGCCCACCCCGTCGGGCCCGGGGACGTTGGCGTACAGCTTGTCGAAGTCCTCGGCCACGGCCGGGTCCAGCTCGCGCACGCCGTTCAGGGCGCAGGCCGGGGTGGCGTGCTCGCTGGCCCACGCGGGCGCGCCGTCGTAGCCGGGCGCGTCCTCGAACGGCGGCGGGCAGGTCTCGCCCGGGCGCGTGTAGACGTACTTGCTCCACGCGTCCTGGTGCATGTCCAGCACCACGTAGATCCCCTGGCGGCGGGCCCAGTCCACCACCTGCGCGATGCGGTCGATGTAGGTGGTGTCGATCTTGCCCGGCTGCGGCTCCAGCAGGCTCCAGGACAGGTTCAGCCGGATCTCGTCGAAGCCGAACGCGCGCATCTGGTCGAAGTCGAAGTCGCACAGCACCACGCCCTCGACGTGCGGGTCGTCGGGCGGGCAGGCGCCGTTCGCGTAGGCCGCCGGCTCGGAGGGGTACGGGACCCTGAGCGCCTCGGACGGTGGGACGCCCGAGCGGTAGTAGTCCACGATCCCGTCCACGTTCGCGCCCTTCAGCAGCACCTCGCGGCCGTGGCCGTCGACGATCCGCGGTATGCCGGTGGTGGGGTTCGGCGAGCCGACCTTCAGGAAGCTCAGATCGCGGTCGGGCGCTTGCGGCGGGGTGGCGGCGTGCGCGGCGCCGGCCGCGCAGCACGCGGCGAGTGCCGCCGCGGCCGC
>DASVQK010000084.1:0-4064 GCA_036389105.1 Thermoleophilaceae bacterium | reverse complement strand
GGGCGACGCCCGGAAGGCCGCCCGGCGGATGCCCGCCTTGAGCCGGGCGCGCGCACGCTGGGCCGGCGTCGCGGCGAAGAAGCCGATCACCGACGCGGGCAGCGGATCGAGCAGCTCGGCGGCCACCCTGAGTCCGGCCTCCGCCACCAGCGCGCGCGCCCGCTCGCGGTCGAGCGGCGCCAGATGGCCGATCGCGGCGGACCGCTCGCGCTTGCACGCACGCCGTCCCGACAGGCTGTCCTCGAGCGGCACCTCCACTATCACCACCCGCGCGGCGCGCGCGGTCTCGCGCAGCAGCGCGACCGGGTCGGCCACGTGCTCCAGCACGTGCGACAGCACGCCGGCCTCGAACGCGCCGTCGGCCACCGGCAGGCGCCGGCCGTCGAAGACCTCCACCGACTCCAGCGCGTCGATGGCGCGCGCTCGCGCCGCGCGCACGGCCTGCTCGGAGATGTCGAAGCCGGTGAGCGAGGGGGCGATCCCGCGGCGGGCCAGCTCCGCCAGCAGCGCGCCATCGCCGCAGCCCACCTCCAGAATCCGCTCGGGCGCCGCGCCCAACCGCCCGAGCAGCTCCTGCACGTGGTCCGCCTTGCCCACGGCGCCCAGCTCGCGCCAGCGTACGTGCTGCTCGCCGGTGGCGGCGTACGCCTGGTCGTAGAACCTCGCGGGGTCGGCGGCCGGGCTCGCGCTCACGCGCCGGCCGCGGCCCCGCGGCGGTCGCGCAGCCACTCCACGGTCCGAGCGATCCCCTCGCGCGGCTCGATGCGCGCCTGGAAGCCCAGCAGCTCGCGAGCCTTCTCCACCGACGGCCAGCGGCGCTGCACGTCCACGGCGAAGCTGGGCTCGCGCTCGAGCTCGAAGTCCTCCGGCGCCAGGCCGCACGCCTGCCAGACGATCCGCGCGATCTGCTCCACCGTCAGCTCCTCGCTCGCGGAGATGTTGAAGTCCTCGTTCTCGCCGCCCGGGTGCGACATGGCGGTCACGATGCCCTCCGCGATGTCGTCGACGTGCGTCAGCGTGCGCGTCTGCTCGCCCGACCCGAAGATCCGCAGCGGTCGCTGCCCGTCCAGCACCTTCTTGATCAGGTCGGGCACGGCGTGGGCCAGCCCGGGCTCGTCCTCGGGCATCTCACCCGGGCCGTAGGCGTTGAACGGCCGGCAGATAGTGAACGGCAGCCCGTGCTCGTCGTGCAGCGCGCGGCAGTAGACCTCGCCGGCCAGCTTGGAGAACCCGTACGCGGAGTCGGGGATGCCGGTGTCGCGGATGTGGGCCTCGGTGGTGGGGAACTCCGTGGCCCGCTCGAAGACCATCGACGACGACACGTACACCAGGCGCTCGACGCGCTCCTCCAGGGCGGCACGGAAGACGCCGTTGTAGAGCGCGGTGTTGGCCTCGAGCAGCGTGTGCGGGTAGCGGTGGAAGTTGCCGATCCCGCCGACGATGGCCGCGAGGTGGATCACGTGCGTGCAGCCGGCGGAGGCCTGGCGCGCCTGGGCGGGGTCGCGCAGGTCGCCGGAGTGGGCCTCGCACGACTCGCGCATCCAGTCCGGCGGCTCGCGCCGGTCGGACACGCGCACCTCCCAGTCCGGGTCGCGGATCAGCCTGCGCACCACCGCGCCGCCGATGGTGCCCGCGCCGCCGGTTACGAGGACCCTGGCCACGCGGCGAGGTTAGCTCGCCATGCGTGCTGCCCATCTCGGGGTCGGTCCGACGCTTTCGCGGGGCCGCTGGAACGCGCCCGCGCTGTTGACGTGACCGCGCGGCGATGTTCTACTGGTGGCGATGGACTCGCGGTGCCGGGACCGGTCACGGATGACCGCGCGGGGATTCTTCGCGGTGCTGGTCGTGCTCGCGTGCGTCGCGCCGGCGTCGGCGAGCGCCGCGTTCGACTCCTGCGTGCACGACTCCACGACGCGCACCGTCACCGCGACGCTGAACGGGAGCGACGAGGGCCGCCTCTACGTGGCTGCGAGCGGGGCGATCGTCTCGGGCGCGCCGCCGAGCGGAGGCGCGCAGTGCGGGGCGGCGACAACCGCGAACACCGATCGCGTCGAGGTGAGGGGCAAGCCCACGCTGGCCGCGGAGACGGCCACGATCGACAACTCCGGCCCGGGCGGCGCGTTCCGCAAGGCGGGCGGCGCCGATGAGATCGTCGTGGACGTCGACCTCGGCGAGACCCCCTGGACCTACGAGCCCGGCGACGTCGGGGCCCAGACCCTGAAGCTGGTCGCGACGCCCGCGGCCGACGAGATCCGCTCGGGACAGTGGAGCCTCTACGGCCAGGGAGCGGTGAACCTGGACGCGCAGTCGGACGCGGACGTCGATGCGATCCTCACGAACGTCAGCGTGCTCGACCTCGACGGTGGAGACGGCGACGACCACGTGACCGGGCTCGGGGGCACGGGCACGGTGGAGCAGTACGGCGGCAACCTCGTGCTGCGAGGGGGCGCGGGGAACGACCGCCTGGTGGGCAACCGCCGCGCGAACGTGATCTATCCCGGGGCCGGTGTGGACGACGTCGACGGGGGCAGCCCGGGAGGTAAGTGCACCGCGGGATACTGCGGCGCCGTCGACATCGTCAGCTACGAGGATGCGCCCGCGCCCGTCACGATCGGCTACCCGCACACCAATGGCAACGACGATGGATTCGGAGCGCGCGACAACTACACGGATGTCGAGGGGATCCGGGGAAGCGGTCACGACGACACCCTTACGAACACGGGGGTCCCGGGGATCCTGCTGGACGGCGCCGGGGGCGACGACGAGATACGTGGTGGATATCAGGCCGACACGCTCCTGGGCGGCGAGGGCGACGACTACCTGCGCTCCGACCCCAGCGCGTCGTTCTCCAGGGAGGAGGCCGACTTTCTGTACGGCGGGCCGGGGAACGACGCGCTCGACGGAGGCCAGGACCCCGACGTGCTGAAGGGCGGGGCGGGGAACGACGTTCTCAACGCGGGAGTCGAGCTGAGCGCGAATTACGAGTACTCGACGAGTAACTCGTTCGATGGCGGTCCGGGAAACGATGCCCTGAACGGCGGCAGCGGAGACGACTGGTACGTGTTCCACCCACCCGTGGGCGGTGAGGTCGACACGATCCGCGAGCTTCCGGGCGGGGGCCGCGACACGGTCGAGGCGTCATGGGGCGAGCCGGCGTTCGGGGAGCCGACCACCGACCACACCTTCGACCTGAGCAGCGACACGACCGCGCTCGGAACCGGCGGCTCGAGGACCTTCCTGGTGGCCAGCCCCGGCCAGGCCGTGAACCTCGAGGACGTGACCACCGGATGGGGCGCGGACCAGGTGACGGGCAACGCGGCCGTGAACCACCTGACCACCGGGCTCGGCGCCGACGTCGTCCGCGCGCGCGACGACGTGCGCGACACGGTCAACTGCGGGGTGGACGATCCGGTGCACGATCCCGATACGGCGATCGTCGACGCCCTCGACGAGGTCACCGGCTGCGAGACCGTGGACCGGAGCGCACCGCCGGCCGAACCCGCTCAGGAGCCCGCCGACCCGCCGTCGCGGCCGGCCGACCCGCCGGCCGAGCCCGCCGGCCCGCGGCAGCCGGCACCCACGCAGCAGGCGCCCGCCGCGAAGGGCTCCGGGAGCCTGTCGCTGCGCTATGGCCGCAGCCTCTTCGCGGCGCGCCTCCCGCTCGCGTGCGTGAGCCCCTTGAGGGGAATTCCGCTGCGGGTCACGCGGTCGCGCACGCGCTCGTCGTCGCTCACGGCGCGGCTCGTCCGCGCCACGTTCTTCGTCGACGGCGAGCGGATCGCCACCGACCACAGGGCGCCCTTCGCCACGCACCTGCCCACCGGGATCTCCCGCGGGGCCCACACCGTGACGATCCGGCTGCTCCTGAAGCCCGTACGCCGCACCGGTGGGCGTACGGTCGTCCGTCGCTTCACCACGCGCACGCTCACGGGCGTGGTCGAGATCTGCGAGTGACCCGCGCCTAGGCCACCGCCGGCTCGCGCCGCTCCGGCGCGTGCCCCAGGTCCCTGCTGGCTCCCACCATCGCGCCGCCGGGGCACTCCTCCGCCCCCACGCGCCGGCGC
>DASVQK010000083.1:0-46453 GCA_036389105.1 Thermoleophilaceae bacterium | reverse complement strand
GGTCGAGCAGCTTCTCGATCCGCTCGCGGGCGGTCAGCTTGCCCTTGGCGTGCTGCTTCTCCACCGCCTGCTCGGAGGCGGAGTGGATCGCGGCGTCGCGCAGCTCCTGGAGCTGGGCCAGCTTCTCCTCGAAGGTCTCCGGGAACTTCTGCCGCACGGGGCGGGGAGTCTACGAGCCGCGCACCCGCGTGGGCTGCGCGCCTACTCGCGCGTGAACGGCTTGCGGTGCGCCTGGCCGAGGTTCTCGAGGAGCTCCTCCAGCCGGCGCTCGATCTGCGGCGCCCGCGGCGGGGGCGGCTGCATGCCGCGCATCCGCTCCCAGAGCCCGAGCGTGGCCACCTGCTCCTCCACCTCGGCGGTCAGGGTCACCTTCGTGCCCCAGCTCGACGGCTCGAGCCGGGCGGTGCCGCTGGCGCCGTCGGCCTTCCACTCGAGCGCGCGCTCGGGCTCGGTGGCCTCCACCACCGCGCCGCCAAGCGCCTCTCCGAGGCAGTCGCCCTGGAGCTCGTCCCACAGCTCGGGCGGCGACTTGACCAGCGTCCTGGATACCTCCACGGTCGCCACCCCGCCCCTTTCGAGCGCGGCCGGCCGACTCCTCCTGCCGTCGGTCAGCGGCCGGAGGCGGCCAGACCGGACTCCTTGCCCGCCCTGTACCGCACGTGCACGGTGACGCGCCTGCCGCTCTTCAGCCGCTTGCGGGCCTTCCTGCTCAGCCTGAGCGTGAGCTTGCGCGTGCCCGCCTTCTTCAGCTTCACCGTCCTGCGCGCGCCCGTGGAGGACTTCCCGCCGCGCTTGACGATCGCGCGCAGCTTCACCTTGGCGGCGCGGTCGCTCACGATCGTGACCCTGAGCTTGCCGGTCCTGGCCAGCTTCTTGCGCGTGGTCCGCTTCACGGTCACCCGCACGTGGCGGGTGGTGCCGCCGTTGCCGCCGCCGCCGTTTCCGCTGCCGCTGCCGCTGCCGCCGTCGAAGGACGGCGTGCTGCCGCCGCACTCGGCGGTGGCCGCGTCGGCGTCCACGATCCCGTAGCCGTAGGCGGGGTTGTAGCTGCCGCGGTTGGACGACTTCGTGCGCAGGCACTCCAGGATCTGCCCCCCTGAGAGGCCCCGGCCGGCCAGCAGCGCCGCCACGCCGGCCACGTGCGGCGTGGCCTGCGAGGTGCCGGCCAGCGTGTCGTAGCCGGCGGCGCCGCCGTCGGCGCCCTTGCAGTCCTCCGGCGCGCCCGGCCAGATCGTCGACCAGATGTCGAAGTCGTACTCGCAGAAGAACGGGCTGCCCTGGCCGCCTGGAGCGCGGACGCCCACCACGCCGTTCGACTCGGCCGGGAAGTTGGAGTAGGCGGCGGGTGCGCCGTTGTCGTCGGTGGCTCCCACGCAGACGGTGTTGGGAATCGTCCCGGCCGTGTCGCAGCCCGGGAACGCGTCGTTCCCGGCCGCGACGACCACCACCACGCCCTTCGAGTACGCGTACGCGATGGCATCGCGGGTCTCCGCGGCGTCGCCGGACGTCCGGTCGAGCGCGGTGTTGCCGCCCAGGCTGAGGTTGATCACGTCGGCGCCGTGGTCGGCGGCCCAGCGGATGCCCTCGTTGACCACCTTCTCCTCGCCGGCCCCGTTCGCGTCCAGGACGCGGACGGGCAGGACCTTGGCGTCGGGGGCCACGCCGGCCACGCCGATCCCGTTGCCGGTGGCCGCGGCCGCGATGCCCGACACGTGGGTGCCGTGGCCGTTCTCGTCCTGCGCGCCGTCGCACCCGGGCCCGGTGATGCCCGGGTCGCCCAGGAACGAGGGCGCCACGAACCTCACGAGGTCGACTCCGTCGAGCAGCTTGCCGCTCAGGTCGGGGTGGCCGAAGTCCACGCCGGAGTCCAGCACGGCGATCGTCGCGCCGGCGCCCTTCGCGCCTCGCGCCCAGGCCGCGGGCGCCTTGATCTGCGTCAGGCCGTACTGCCTGGGGAAGAGCGGGTCGTTCACGGCCTGCCCGCTGGTGGCGGAGCCACCGCTGTCGTAGGACTGGGCCGGGCACGGCGCCGCGCCGGCGCCGGAGGGCGCCGCGAGGCCGGCCATCGTGATCGTCGCCGCCAGGGCGGCCCACCTGAAGCGCACTGCCGTCCTCCGTGGTTCGTGAGGCGCGAGTCCTTGTACCCCATCGGTACCCGCACCGCGCCGGTCCCATGCGGAACACGGCGGGGAGGCCGAAGTCCCGGCCCAGCGCGTGTTAACGCGGCCGGGGCGCCCAGTTGGACGCCCCGGCGATTGACCCATGAACACTCTCTGCGGAGGAAGACGCCGGCTCTGGACGTTCCAAGTTCTTGCCCATAGTGTCGGTGCGGCGGCTTCGTGCCGATATGGGGTCAGGACCCCATCTTCGCGATGAAACGACGCCGCGACTCAAATTCCCTTGCCGGCCAGGTGGTCGCCGCCAACGTTCTAATGGTGGTGGCGACGCTGTTCGCGGCCAGCGCCGCGTCGCACCTGAACCTGACGATCGCCGACCAGCGCGTCCAATTCGCCCTGCTCGGGCTGTCGATCATCCTGGTGCTGCTGGTCAACATGCTGATGCTGCGGCGGCGCTTCTCGCCCCTCGAGCGCCTGATCGAGCGCGTCGAGGCGATCGACCCCGCCGAGCCGTCCGACTTCGAGGCGCCCGAGGAGAACGAGGCCGTCGAGGAGATCGACCGCCTGGCGGCGTCGTTCAGCCGCATGCTGCGGCGCATCGACGACGAGCGCAAGCGCAGCGGCCGGCTGGTGCTTCGCGCTCAGGAGGAGGAGCGCAGGCGCCTGGCCCGCGACATGCACGACGAGGTCAACCAGTCGCTCACGGCGATCCTGCTGCGCCTGGAGGCGCTGGCCCAGGCCGCCCCGCCCGAGCTGGGCGACGAGGTGGGCGAGCTCAAGAAGCTGGTCAACCAGGCGATGGACGAGCTGCTGACCCTGGCCCGCCAGCTGCGCCCGTCCGCGCTCGACGATCACGGCCTGACGTCGGCGATCGTCAGCCAGGTGCGCCGCTTCATCTCGCAGACCGGCATCTCGACCGACCTGAGGACCAGCGGCGAGCCGCGGCTGGACTCCGACCAGGAGATCGCCGTCTACCGGTTCGCGCAGGAGGCGCTGTCGAACATCGCGCAGCACGCCCGCGCGCGAAACGTGGAGGTGGACCTGTCGGCCAACGGCCGCGGCGTCGAGCTGCGCGTCCGCGACGACGGCCGCGGGTTCGACCCCGCCGCCCGGCACGAGGGCATCGGGCTGAGCGGGATGGCCGAGCGCGCACGACTCGTGGGCGCCCGCTTCGAGCTCGAGTCCCGTCCCGGCGGCGGCACCGCCCTGACCCTCCAGGTGCAGTGATGCTGCGGATCCTGCTGGCCGACGACCACGGCATCGTCCGCTCCGGGCTGCGGATGCTGATCGACCGCCAGGAGGGCATGCACGTCGTGACCGAGGTGGACGACGGCGTGGCGGCCGTGGAGGCCACGCTGCGCGAGGAGCCGGACATCGCCATCCTCGACGTGGCCATGCCGCGCATGACCGGCATCCAGGCCGCGCGGGAGATCAAGGCGCGCCGCCCGAACACGTCGATCCTGCTGCTCTCGATGTACGACGACGAGCGCTACCTGTTCGACGGCCTGCGCGCCGGGGCCTCGGGCTACGTGCTGAAGCGGGCCGCCGACGCCGAGCTGATCGAGGCGGTGCACTCGGTCGCCTCCGGCAAGCCCTATCTGCCCGCCATCACTCAGAGCGCCCTGGTCAAGGAGTGGCTCGCGCACGGCGACGACGCGCCGCGCGACCAGCTGACCCCGCGCGAGCTCGACGTGGTCAAGCTGATCGCCGAGGCGTACACCAACCGCCAGATCGGCGAGATCCTCAAGGTCTCCGAGAAGACGGTCGAGTCGCACCGCGCCAACGTGCTGGCCAAGCTCGGCATGCGCGACCGGGTGGAGCTGGTGCGCTACGCCATCAGGCGCGGCCTGATCGAGGCCTAGCGGCCACCACGCCCAGGTTCTCCGCCGCGCGCACGGCGCGGACCATCGCGAGAGCCTGGTCGCCTCGGGCCGCGGCCAGCAGCGCGCCGGCGCCCGTCGTGATCGCGCGCCCCGCGGCCGCGCGCTTCGATCGGGCGCCCCGAGCGCCCAGTGCCCGCCCGAACGCGTAGCGGCGCCGCAGGAAGGACCCGCGCGTCAACCGCTCGGCGGGGATCGTGTGCCAGACCGCCGCGTCCGGCACGTAGCGGATCAGGTGGCCGCGGCGGTGCAGCTCGCGCTCCGCGGCGTCCTCCTCGCCGAAGAACACGCGGCCGGCGGCGTGGCCGAGCGCGGGGTCGAAGCCGCCCAGGTCGCGAAGCGGCCGCGCGCGGAACGAGATGTTGGCGCCGTACACGGCCTCCACCGCCGGGTCGAGGTCGCGCACCTCGGGACCGCGGTCGAGCAGCGTCAGCACGTGGGCGATGCCGTCCGAGAACCACGGCGGCGGGGTGGCCGCGAAGCGCGGCCGGATCGGGCCGCCGACGCAGGCGACCTCCGGCGGGGCCTCGTCCCAGCGGCGCTCCAGGACCTCGTGCCAGTCGTCGGCGGCCACGGCGTCGTCGTCCACGAAGGCCAGCACATCGGTCTGCCCGTCCGGGACCCATGCCAGGGCGCGGTTGCGCGCCAGCGACAGGCCAGGCCGCTGCTCCTCCAGGACCGTCCCGTCGAACGCCGCGCGGTGGCGCTCCACCTCGCTCGCCGCGAGCCCGCTCGCGACCAGCGCCAGCCGGTCCGCGGGCACCTGCGCGCGCAGCGCCTCGAGGCAGCCGGCCACGTCCTCGGGCCGGCGGTTGGTGCAGACGGCGACCCACAGGGTTACGGCCACGCGGAGAGGGTAGGTGCGGCGTGGGCGTGATCTAGACTTCCGCCGGTCCCCAACCCGGCGCGCTGAGGGTCGTAAATGCAGGAGATGGTCATCTACGGCGTGAGCTTCGACATGGTCGGCAAGCAGCCGATCGTGCTGCTGAAGACGCGCGAGGGGAACAAGTTCCTGCCGATCTGGATCGGGCACCCCGAGGCCGCGGCCATCCTGATGAAGCTCCAGGGCGCCAACACGCCGCGCCCGATGACCCACGACCTGATGGACGAGATGCTCACCGAGCTAGACGTCGCGTGCTCGCGGGTGTCGGTCACGGAGCTGAAGGAGAACACCTTCTACGCGTCGATCACGCTCAAGCTGGACGGCCGCGAGGTGGAGATCGACTCGCGCCCGTCGGACGCCCTGGCGCTGGCCGTGCGCACCAAGGCACCGATCTTCGCGGCCGAGGACGTGATCACCGAGTCGGCCATCGAGTTCGAGCACGAGGTCGAGGACCAGGACGAAGTCGTCGAGAAGTTCAAGGACTTCCTAGACAACGTGTCCCCCGAGGACTTCGCCTCGGGCGAGAACGCCTAGCCGGCGGCCGCCGCGAGCGCGTCGATCGCCCGTTCCAGCCCTGCCGCCGCGTCGCCCACGTCCGGCAGCGCGTCGCGGTCCGCCAGCAGGCCGAAGTAGACGCCGCCGTCGTAGCTCAGGATGCCGATCGACAGCGCCTGGTTGCGGGGGTTGAGCGGCACGGCCGGGTAGACCTCGCGCACGGGCACGCCCGCCAGGTAGAACGTCTGCTGCGGGCCGGGCACGTTCGACACCACGAGGTTGAACATCCGTGGCCCGCTCATGGCGCGGACGGCCAGCGACGACACCAGCGGGGGAGCGAGCCCGGTGGCGCCCACGATCAGCGCGCCGGCGCGCACCTGCGCCGAGTCCTTCACCGCCGCCATGTCGGCCGAGATCGCGCGCAGGCGGTCGAGCGGGTCGCCGCGTAGCGGCAGGTCGACGAAGACGGTGGAGATGCGGTTGCCCAGGTCGCCGCGCTCCGACTCCTGCCGCACCGACACCGGCACGAGCGCGACGGCCGCGTCGGGTGCGTCGTCGCCGAGGAACTCGGACAGCGTGAGAGCCACCACGGCCAGCAGCACGTCGTTCACGGTCGTGCCCGTGGCGCGGCGGATCGCCTTGACGCGGTCGAGGGGCGCGCGAGCGAGGGCGAACAGCCGGTCCCGCCCGATCTCCGCGTTCAGCCGCGTGGCCGGCGCCTGCGGGCGGATACGCGCCAGCTCTCCCACCACGCCGGCGGCGCGGCGGATCTGCCCGGCGGCGGCCTGGGGGTCGAGCGCCAGGGCGCGCGACACTGCGCCGCGCGCCAGCCGCCGCGGCAGGGCCAGCTGGCTGGCCGCCAGCCTGGCCAACGCCTCCGTCCGCAGCGCGCGGCGCTCCGGCGCGTCTGCCGGTGGCGCCGGCAGGTCGAGGCCCTCGGGCGTCGGGTCCAGGATCACGGTGCTCACGTCCACGGCCGCGATCCCGTCCACGAGCGCGTGGTGCATCTTGGCCACCAGCGCGCTGCGTCCCTCCGCCAGCCCCTCGACCACCGTGATCTGCCAGAGCGGGCGCGAGCGGTCCAGGCGCTCGGACATGATCTCGCCGACCAGCTCGCACAGCTCCGCGTCGCCACCCGGCGACGAAACGGCGGCGCGGCGGACGTGGCGGCCGGGGTCCAGGTCGCGCACCTCGCTCCACACCGGGTAGCCGGCGCCGCGCAACACCTCGTCGAGCCGCATGCCGTAGCGCGGGATCAGGTGCAGGCGTTGCTCCAAGCGCTCCACCACGGCGTCGCGGCTGACGGCGCCGTCGAACACCACCACCCCGCCCACGTGCATGTGCACCGCCCCCCGCTCGGCCTGGATCGCCGACAGGTCGGACGGGGAGAGCGGCTCCGCCACGCGGCCCGCCCGGGCTACACCGTCGCGGGCGTGCGCCTGCCGCGCTCGAGCGCCAGCTCCAGGATCCGCGCGATCAGGGCATCGAAGTCGACGCCCGCGGCCTCCGCGGCCTGCGGCAGGAGGCTGGTCTCGGTCAGGCCGGGAATGGCGTTGGCCTCGAGCACGTACAGCTCGCCGGTGGACTCCTCGAGCATCAGGTCCACGCGGCCGAAGCCGAAGAACCCGAGCAGCTCGTAGACGCCGGTGGCCAGCGCGCGGGCCCGGGCCGACTGCTCCTCGGTGAGCTCCGCCGGGCACACGAAGTCGGTGCGGCCGATCTCGTAACGGGCCTCGAAGTCGTAGAAGTCCTCCTCGCGCGGCACGGCCTCCACGATCGGCAGCGCCTCCGGCCCGTGCGCGCCCTCGACGATCGACACCGCCAAGTCGCGCCCGCTCACGTGGCGCTCCAGCAGCACCTTCTGGTCGTAGGAGAACGCGGACACGAGGCAGCCCGGGACGTCCGCGGCGGTGCGCGCGAACTTGATTCCGAGCGCCGAGCCACCGGACGCGGGCTTCACGACGATCGGGAAGTCCAGCCGCTCCTCGATGGCGGGCAGCGTGTCGGCGGCGCCCAGCTGGCGGAACGCCGTCTCGCTGAACGCGAAGAACTCGGGGGTCGGGATCCCGGCCTCGAGCAGCAGGTGCTTGGCCAGGACCTTGTCGATCGAGCGCACGCAGGCCAGGACGCTCGAGCCCGTGTAGGGGATGGCCAGGATCTCGAGCAGCTCCTGCACCGTGCCGTCCTCGCCGTCGCGGCCGTGCAGCGCGACGAACGCGGCGTCCGGGGCGGCGGCGCGCAGCCGCTCGATCAGGTCGGTCCCGGCGTCGATCGACACGACGTCGTGGCCCAGCCGCTCCAGGGCGTCCTCGACCCGCGCGCCCGAGCGCAGGGAGACCTGCCGCTCGAGCGAAGTGCCGCCCTTCAGGACAGCTACGCGGCTCACGAGCCCGCGGCGCGCCTGCGGCGGGGCATGGGCAGCACGCGCGCGCCCTCCCCGCCGGCCTCGGGCTCGGGCTCCGCGTCGCGCTGGCGCGGCCGCGCCGTGCGCCCCGGGTCCTCGCCCGTAAGCGTGCCGTAGAGGGCCACCTGCTCGGCCACCACCTCGCCGATCCTGCGCACGCCCTCGCGGATCGTGTCCTCGTCGGAGCCGGAGAAGTTGAGCCGCATCGAGCTGCGCCCGCGGCCGTCCAGGTACGCTCCCTCGCCGGGCACGAACGCCACGTTGTCGCGCAGGGCGCGCGCCAGCAGGTCGGTGGTGTCGATGAAGTCGGGCAGCGTGACCCACACGAACAGGCCGCCCGCGGGCCGCGTCCATTCGGCCTGGTGCGGGAAGAACTCGGCGAGCGCGTCCAGCATCGCGTCGCGCCGGCCGCGGTGGATCTCGTTGAGCGAGTCCACGTAGTCGCGCCACATGCCCTGCTCGAAGAACGCGCTGACCATGAGCTGCGACAGCGTGGAGGTGCACAGGTCGGCGGCCTGCTTGCCCAGGTTGATCTTCTCGAGCACCGGCGGCGGCGCCACCACCCAGCCCAGCCGGATGCCGGGCGACAGGATCTTCGAGAACGTGCCCAGGTACATCACGTAGACGCCGCCGTCCAGCGAGTACAGCGTCGGCAGCGGCGCGCCCTCGTAGCGCAGCAGCCCGTACGGGCTGTCCTCCAGCACCAGCAGCTCGCGCCGGTGCGCGATCTCCACCAGCCGCTGCCGGCGCGGCAGCGACATCGTCACGCCCGCGGGGTTCTGGAAGCTCGGCACCGTGTACACGAACTTGGGCCGGCGGCCCTCGCGCTCGAGGCGGTCGAGCACCTCCTCAAGCCGCTCCACCTGCATCCCGTCGGAGTCGGTGTCGACGTGCACGACCTCGGCCTGGTAGGACGAGAAGACCGGTACGGCGCCGGGATAGGTGGGACCCTCGGCGATCACCACGTCGCCGGGGTCGATCAGCGTCTTGGTGACCAGGTCGATCACCTGCTGGCCGCCGGTGGTCACGATCACGTCGTCGGTGTCCACCGTCATGTCCTCGGCGGCCATCACCTCGGCGATGCAGGCCTTGGTCTCGGCCAGGCCCTCGGTGGGCCCGTACTGGAGCGCGCGGGCGCAGGACTCGGCCGCGATCGTCGTGGCCGCGGCCGCGAAGCTGTCGGGCGGGAAGCTGCCGGTCTCGGGCAGTCCGCCGGCAAGCGAGATGACCTCCGGCCGCTGCGTCACGGCCATCATGTCCCTCATCGCCGACGACCTCATCACGCGCGTGCGCGAGGCGAACAGGCCGGCGTAGCGCTCGAGATCGCGCGTGGTGGAGCGCGGCAGCGCCATGCGCCTCCATTCGCCTCCCCGGACGCCGCCCCTGCCCTGATCCGGCGGGTGGTCGTCTATCGTCATGGCGCCACTGAGCCTACCGGGGGCGAGACCTCGCCACGAGCCTCCGGGGCCCCTTTCCGGGAGCCAGCACCATCAGCCTCTTCCTCGACATCGGCCAGGGCGCCGGCCTCGCTGGCGCGAGCGGCGTGCGCCCGTTCCTGCCGCCGCTGCTGGCCGGCGCGCTGGCGCGCGGGGACATCGGGCTGGACTTCGACGGCACCGACTACGACTTCCTGGAGAAGCCCGCCTTCCTGGCCGCCGTGCTGGCGCTGGCGGTGGCGGCGTACGCGGTGGAGCGCACGCGCTCGCGGCCGGACGACGCGCGCGCGTCGGCGGCCCCCGCGCGGCGCGATCCGCTGACGCTGGGCCTGGCCGCGGTGGCGCTCATGCTCGGCGCGCTCCTGTTCGCGGGCAGCCTGGCCGAGGGGCAGCGCGAGAGCTGGCCTGGCCTGGTCGCGGGGGTGGCGTGCGCGGCCCTCGGCTACGCCGCGGTGGCCGCGCTGTTCGCGCGCGCGCGCCGGCGGCTGGAGGGCGGCGCGGCGGGCCTGCTGTCGGTGTACGCGGACGCGGTGGCGCTGGCGCTGGCGGGCCTGTCGATCGCGCTGCCCCCGGTGGGGCTGGCGGCACTCGTGGCCTTCGTCGTGCTCGTGGCGCGGGCGCGCTCGGGCCGCGGGAAGAAGTACGAGGGCCTGCGCGTCCTGCGGTGACGGGCCCCCGGCCGAAGAAGCTCGTACTCGCGGTCATCGACGCCCTCAAGCCGGAGATGCTCGACCGGGCGATCGAGCACGGCCGCGCGCCCGCGCTGGCCCGGCTGATCGAGGGGGGCACCTACGTCCGCGACTGCGTGTCCACGTTCCCCTCGGTCACCCCGGTCGCCGCGGCGACGATCACCACCGGGGCCTGGCCCGACCGCCACACGATCCCGTCGATGAACTGGTACCACCGCGGCGAGGAGCGCTACGTGGAGTACGGCAGCTCGTTCGAAGCCACGCGCACGTTCGGCATCGTCCAGTCGCTCCAGGACACGGTCTACAACATGAACCTGGCGCACCTGAGCCGGGGTACGCCCACGGTGTTCGAGCGCCTGGCCGACGGCGGCCTCCGGAGCGCCTGCACCACCTACCTGATCTACCGCGGGAGGACCCGGCACGAGGCGGCCGCGGAGGGGCTATACCCGCGTATCGCCCGGGCCACCGGCGAGCGCTTCCGGCACGCCGTGTGGGGCCCGGACGAGCTGTTCTACGCGGACCTGTTCTCCTCGCGCAGGACCGACTGCCGCTCGGTGCTCGGGATGCCCGGGCAGCGCGACCAGCACACCGCCTGCGTGACGGCGCACCTGGTGGAGAACGACCTGTGCGACTTCATCCTGGTGTCGCTGCCCGACAACGACACGTACTCGCACAAGCGCGGTCCGTACGCGCAGGTCACGTCGATCGCGTCGGCGGACCGCGCGCTCGAGCGCATCATGCACGCCGGCGGCGGCCCGGACGAGTTCCTCGAGAACCACGCCGTGATCGTCATGTCCGACCACTCGCAGACGGCGGTGGCGGGGCGGATCAACCTGGCCGAGGCGCTGGCCGGCTGGGACGTGCTGGCGCCCGAGCAGACCGAGCCGGCCGCCGCCGAGATCGCCGTCTGCCCGTCGCAGCGCTCGGCCCAGGTGTACGTGCTCGACCCCGGCCGGCGCGAGAAGGTGCTGCCGCGCCTGATCGGCGACCTGCGGGCGATGGACGGCCTGGACGCCATCGCCTACCTCGACGGCGAGGAGGCCGCCGTGTGCACGCCCCGCGGCGAGCTGCGGTTCGCGCCCGGCGGTGAGCTGACGGACTCCCGCGGTGCCGGCTGGAGCGTGGACGGGGACCTGGGGGCGCTGGGGCTGTCGGAGCGGGACGGCGCGCTGTCGAGCCACTCGCACCCGCTGGCGCTGTCGCGGCTCTGGACCGCGCTGCGCTGCCCGCGCGGTGGCGACGTGTTCGTGTCCGCCGACACCGGTTCGGAGTTCGTGGACTGGGGCGGGATCGCCCACGTGGGGGGCGGCAGCCACGGCTCGCTCCTGCGCGGCGACTCGCTCGGAACCCTCATCGCGTGCGGCATCGAACCGCCCGCGCAGGGGTATCCAGACCAGTGGACGATCGCCGACGTGACGCCCCTCGTGCTCGAACACTTCTCGATACCCTCGTGACCGCGATGCCCGACGAGACCGCCACGGCGCAGGCACCGCTCTCCCACGCGCCCTCCACCGCGCCGCCGGCCTCCAAGCCGCCGGTCGCCCCGTCGCCGCTGCACACGCGCGTGCGGCACGGCGTGCGACGCCCGCACAACTGGATGCAGCTGATCAAGTTCAGCGCGGTGGGCGGCTCGGGCTACGTCGTCAACCTGTGCGTGTTCGCCGCGGTCAACAAGGGCCTGGGCGTGCACCACGTCGGCGCCGCCACGCTCGCCTTCGTGGTGGCGGTCTTCAACAACTTCTGGTGGAACCGCCACTGGACCTTCGGCAATCACGGCGCGCGCGACCATCACGCCGGCTTCCAGGCCGCTCGCTTCTTCACGGTCAGCGTGGCGGCGTTCCTGGTGGCCCTGGGCATCCTCGAGCTGCTCGTGAGGACCACGGACGTGCCCACCATCTTCGCCCAGGCGATCTCGATCGTGGCGGCCACCCCGCTCAACTTCGTCGGGAACAAGATGTGGACGTTCGCCCGCCGCGCGCCGCGCGGCTCCTAGCCCCGCTCGCTCCGGCGCTGATCCTCCTGGCGCTGGCCGCCCCGGCCGGGGCGCAGCAGCTCCGGCAGGCGCCGACGCTCGATCGGCCGCCGCCATTCCACACGCTCTCGGCGCGCCGCGCGATAGCCATCGCGCGCGCCGACCCGAAGGTGCGGGCCGAGCGGCGCGAGCGCGGGCCGATGGCGGCGTACGCGTACCTCGACGGCCCGCTGCACTGGCAGGTCAGCTTCTTCAGGGGCGGCAAGGAGCGCGCGCAGGCGATCGTGGACGACCCCAGCGGGGCGGTGCTCGAGTCGTGGACCGGCTGGCAGGTGCCGTGGAAGATGGCGCGCGGCTACTCGGGCCAGTTCGGCGGCAAGCTCAACGCGCCGTACGTCTGGCTGCCGCTGTGCCTGCTGTTCCTGCTGCCTTTCGTGGACCCGCGCAGGCCCCTCCGCCTGCTGCACCTGGACCTGCTGGCGCTGCTGGCGTTCGGCGCGTCGCACGTGTTCTTCAACCGCGGCGACATCTCCGTGTCGGTGCCGCTCGTGTACCCAGTGATGGCGTACCTGCTGGCGCGGATGCTGTGGATCGGGTTCGGGCGCGGCCGGCACCGGCCGCGACGCGTGTTCCCCGTGGTGCCGGCGGCGTGGGTGGCCCTGGCCGTGCTGTTCCTGGTCGGCTTTCGCGTGGCGCTCAACGTGGCCGAGTCGAGCGTGATCGACGTGGGCTACTCCGGGGCGATCGGCGCGCACCGGATCGCCACCGGCCACGGGCTCTACACCGGCCGCTTCGCGCCCGACAGCGAGCACGGCGACACCTACGGGCCGGTCAACTACCTGCTGTACGTGCCGTTCGAGCGCGCGCTGGGGTTCGACGGCGAGTGGGACGACCTGCCGGCCGCGCACGCCGCCGCGCTGGCGTTCGACCTGCTGACGCTGGTGGGGCTCTTCATGCTCGGGCGCAGGATGCGCGCCGGCCCCCGTGGACGCGAACTGGGGGTGGCGCTGGCGTTCGCGTGGACCGCCTATCCCTACTCGACGTTCGCGCTCCAGTCGAACTCCAACGACTCGGCGGTGGCCATGCTGCTGGTGTGGGCGCTGGTGGGCCTGTCGTCCGCGCCGGCCCGCGGGGCGCTGGCCGGGCTGGCGGCCGCGGCCAAGCTGGCACCAGCGGCGGTGGCACCGGTGCTGGCGGTGGGCCGCGGCGGGAGCCGGCGCTCCACGGCGGTGGCGCTGGCGGCGTTCGCGGCCGTGGTGGCGGCCGCGTTCGCCCCGTTCCTGCCCAGTGGCGGCGTGGCCAATGTGTGGGACCGAACGCTGGGCTACCAGGCGGGGCGCGAGTCGCCGTTCAGCATCTGGGGCCAGCACGAGTCGCTGGCCCCGCTGCACGCCGCCGCGGTCGTTGCGGCCGCGGCGCTCGTGCTGGTCACGCCCTTCCTGCCGCGCGGCCGCAGGTCCACCGCCCAGGTGGCCGCGCTGGCGGCCGTGGCGCTGATCGCCGTGCAGCTGACCGCGCAGCACTGGTTCTACCTCTACGTGGTGTGGTTCGCCCCGCCGGTGCTCGTGGCGCTGCTGGTCCCGCTCAGCCCGGAGCCTGAGCCAGAACCTGCTCGATGGAGGTCGCGCGGCCGTCGTCGCCGGCCTCGATCAGGACCCCGTTCAGCCACGGATCCTCGTCCGAGGTCTCGAACCGGACCGGCATCATCGTCCGAAACCGCTCGAGCGCCTGCTCGCGCTTGACGCCGATCACCCCGCCGCGCGGACCGGTCATCCCCACGTCCGAGATGTAGGCGGTGCCGCCGGGCAGCACGCGCGCGTCGGCGGTGGGCACGTGGGTGTGGGTGCCCACGCACGCGGTCGCGCGGCCGTCCAGGTGCCAGCCCATCGCGATCTTCTCGCTGGTGGCCTCGCCGTGGAAGTCCACGAGCACGTGGTCGGCCCGGTCGCGCAGGTCGGCCAGCACGGCGTCCGCCTCGGCGAACGGCGAGCGCGCGGCGTCGAGGAACACCGTGCCGATCAGGTTGACCACGGCCAGGCGGCGGCCGTCGCGCTCGACAACGGTGTGGCCGCGGCCCGGGTTGCCCTTGGGGTAGTTGGCGGGGCGCACGATGCGCGGCTCCCGGTCGAGGTACTCGTACACCTCGCGGTGGTGATAGGTGTGGTTGCCCAGGGTGATGGCGTCCACCTCCAGGTCGTCGAGCATCTCGCGCGCGAGCTTGGCGGTGATGCCCAGCCCGCCGGCCGCGTTCTCGCCGTTCACCACCACCCAGTCGGGGCGGTGCCGCTCGCGGAGCTCGGGCAACAGCGCCCGCAGCGCCTCGCGGCCGCAGCTTCCCACCACGTCTCCAACGAACAGAAGCCTCACGGCGCGGCATTGTCACAGCCTCTCTACCTTTGCCGGTCGATGCCCTCCGCCGCCGTGACCGTCGCCCCCGTCCTCGAGGCGCGGGAGCTCTCGAAGAGCTTCGGCTCGCGCAAGGCCCTGCGCGGCGTGTCCGTTGAAGCGCACCCGGGCGAGCTGGTGGCCGTGATCGGGCCGAACGGGGCGGGCAAGACCACCCTGCTGTCGATCCTCGCCGGCATCCAGCGGCCCGACGGCGGCGACGTCGCCACCGCGCCCGAGCGGGTCGGCTGGGTGCCTCAGCAGACGTCGCTGTACGGCAAGCTGACCGTGGCGGAGAACCTGCGCCTGTTCGCGCGGCTCGAGCGCTGCGCGGACGTCGAGGGCGCGGTCGATCGGATGCTCGACCAGGCGCACCTGCGCGACCGCGCCGGCAGCCTGGCCGCGGAGCTCTCGGGCGGCAACCGCCAGCGGCTGAACATCGCCATCGGGCTGCTGGGCGACCCGCCCGTGCTGCTCCTCGACGAGCCCAGCGCGGCGCTCGACCCGCGCCAGCGCGAGCGGCTGTGGGAGTTCATCCTGGGCCTGGCGGAGGCCGGCACAGCCGTCGTCTACTCGACGCACAACGTGCAGGAGGCGGACCGCTACGCGGGCCAGCTCGTGGTGCTCGCCGACGGCGAGCGGCTGTTCGCCGGCCCGCCGAGCGAGCTCGAGGAGCTTGTCGAGCAGACCGCGAGCGCCGACTTCGAGGCCGCGTTCGTCGCGTTCCTGCACCAGCGGGGCCACTAGGGAGCCGGATGCGCTGGCTGTTCGCCAAGGACCTGCGCGTCCTCGCGCGCTCGCCCCTGCTCGTGACGCTCCTGGTGGTCTACCCGATCGTGATCGCGGCGCTGGTGGGCTTCGCCGTGACCAGCGGGCCCAGCAAGCCGCGCGTGGCCGTGCTCAACCAGGTGCCGCAATCCGCCAACCGGATCAGCCTGGGCGGTGAGGACGTGAACGTGTCCACGGAGGCCAGGCCCCTGTTCGACGCGATCACGCGCGTGAACGTCGAGACGCGCGCCGAGGCGATCGAGAAGGTGAAGAGCGGCGACGTTCTGGGCGCCCTGATCCTGCCGCCGGATATCACGCAGAACCTGGAGGCGGCCACGTCGGGGGGCAGCCGGCCCGCGCGCGTGGAGGTGTTCTACAACGCCGAGGACCCGGCCAAGCAGCGCTTCGTGGAGAACACGATCAAGGCGCGCGTGCAGGACGCCAACTCGGCGCTGGCCAAGCGCTTCGTGGGCATCGCGGCCGACTACGTCAAGCTCCTTTCCACTGGCGGCCAGTTCTCGCTGCTCGGACGCACCTTCGGGGTGCTCGGGCTGCAGAAGAGCGAGAGCATCCTGAAGGCCGCCATCGGCTCGCTGCCGAGGCGCGCGCCGCTCAGGACGCAGCTCGGGCAGGTCGCGCAGTTCGCGAGCATCGCGCAGCAGAACCTCGACCTGTCCACCCGCGTGCTGAGCGCGGTCGGCACGCCGATCCAGGTCGACAGACACATCGTCAAGGGCGGCAAGACGCCGCTGGGCGCGTTCGCCGCGGCGGTGGCCGTGACGGTGACGCTCATGTTCGTCACCCTGCTCCTGGCCGCGGGCACGCTGGCGCACGAGCGCGAGGAGAACGCGTTCCGCCGGCTGGTGCGCGGGTTGGTGTCGCAGACCGGGCTGCTGGTGGAGAAGGTGGCCCTGGCCGCGGCGTGCTCGGTGGTGGTCGGGCTGCTGCTGCTGGGCGGGCTGTCGCTGTTCGTGTCGCTGCCGTGGAGCCGCTTCGGGCTATGGCTGGCGGCGCTGGCGTGCGGCGCCGCGGCCTTCGGCGGCCTTGGGGTGGCGATGGGCGCGGCCGCGCGGGAGGTGCGCGCGGCGTCGCTGCTCGCGTTCATGGCGTCGCTGCCGATCGCGGTGCTCGGCCTGGTGCCCTCGGGCGCCGTGTCGTCGAGCCTCTACGACGTCGTGCAGGTCGTCTCGGACGTGTTCCCCTTCAAGCCGACGGTCGACGCGCTGAAGTCGGCGCTCGGCGAATCGGGCGGCCTGGCCGGACCGCTGCTGCACCTGGCGCTGCTGGCGACGGCTTACACGCTGGTGGCGCGCCTGTCCCTGCGGCGCTTCGCCTGACGCACAATCACTGGCCGGGCTCCAATACGAAGCATCTTCTTAGCGCGCAAAAAGGATGTTTGGCATGGCGACCCGGCTGGTATGCCTGCGGCGACCCAGAATCGCCAGCGAGAGGAGGACTCGTGCGTCACTACTACTCAGGCCGCCCGCGTGGTCGCCAACTCAAGTGGGTGCTCCTGAGCCTGATAGTGGCTGGGCTCGCCGCTGCCGCGACGGCCTGGGCGTGCGACAGCATTCCCTCGGTCGTGGTCCCGATAGGCGTTCGAATCACCGAAGACAACGATCCAAAACAGTCTGATCCCGCCTGAGTTCGCCAATGCACATGTCACCACCTACGGGAGCCCCTGCCAAGGAGAACAGCGCGAGACGTACGCACGGCACGACGTGGACGGTCAAGAACGTTACGACGTCTTCCACGAGTTCACAATGGGGTGCTCGGCACCTGTCGCGATGATCTGCACGTCGGAAGTCAGCGATCCAGGGGTGTTCGATCATCTGATCGTGGCATCGGGTAATCCGTGCGATGCGGGTCCACAGCGCGGCGCCACCCTGTCGCGCTATTCCCTTTACTTCGATGAAGCGACGGTCGACATCACCCTGTCTCCGCCGTACTACTGGCAAGCTCCCACCCGCTTCTGCTCGTCCCTATCCACCGATAAGCGAGTGGCATTCTGCGACTTCACATTCACTGGAGAGGTTCCCTACCAGCAGTACGTGTTCTACAGGTGATTCCCTCGCTTCACGAGCATCGTCGCCACCCCCAGCGCAAGGACCAATACCCCCGCGCTGGCGTGGAGGAGAGCCGTTGGCAGGTTGACCTCGCCGGCCACGGCCCGCTGAACGGGCGAGAGATGGGTGGCGACGATCCAGAATCCACACACGAACCAGGCGGCTCCGACATACCACCGGACGTCTGACTGGAGCGGTGCCCGGCGTAAGGCAAGAACACCTACGGCGGCTATGAGAAGCCCGGGGACCAGATGGTCCACGACTTCGCGCGATAGGGGGGCAAGACGGGTTAGGCCACCCCATGTTGCGATCCATGGAATTCCGGCTGCATAAAACCCAGCGAGGACACCAAGGCCATACAACCGTCTGCTGCGTAGCATCTCAGTCTCGCTTTCCGCGAACCGAGAGCGCATGGACCCCGACGACGACATTCGAGCTACCGCTCGCCAGCTGATCGAGCGAGAGGCGGAGGTGGTGCGCACGGGGAGCATTACGGCTTCGGATCTGGAGCATCAGATGGAACGTGCCATGGCGGTGATCGAGACAGTCGAGAAGCTGGGAATTCTCAGCTCGGCCGAGATCCAGCGTTGTCGCAGCACGATCTCCCATGATGCGAGGGTTGTGAACGTGCAGAAGACAGGGGCGCTGGGGGTAGCGGCGAGCGCAGAGACAACGCAGGCTCTTCTCCATCCACGGGGCATCGTTGACTTGACCGGCCGCAGGCTCGGATCCACCCTGGACCTCATCAGTATGGAGACGTACGCAGAAGGCTTCCTCGTACGATGGATCGCTCGAGACCTCGACCCGACCTTCTCGCGGTCCCAGTTGGACCTTTCTGCCACGGATGACCTGGGAACGACGTACCGTGTCGTCGGTGGGTCGGCCTCGGCACTTCAGGGTCGCAAGGATTGGCGAGGCGAAACGGTTTGCGTGCCGGCCATTTCATCGGCCGCTTCCCAGATACGACTCGACGCGGCCGGGACTGAACTGACCGTCCCCTTATAACGAGCACCGGCTCGTTGGGCAGAGACCGGGCTGCGAGTACCGCTGCTTGCCATGCCCGCGCGGCCCGCCGCATAGACTGATCGCATGGCATTTCCCGCCACGCGCATGCGTCGCCTCCGCCGCAGCGGGCTGCTGCGCGACATGGTCCGGGAGACCGAGCTGACGCCGTCGCACCTGGTGTTGCCGATGTTCGTGGAGCTGGGCACCGACCAGCGCACGCCGATCGAGGCGATGCCCGGCGTGGACCGCCTGTCGATCTCGCACGCGGTCGAGGAGGCCGCCGAGGCGCAAGACTTGGGCGTGCCGGCGGTGCTGCTTTTCGGCATCCCCTCCCACAAGGACGAGCAGGGGTCGGGCGCCTACGACGAGGAGGGCGTGGTGCAGCTGGCGGTGCGCGCCATCAAGGAGGCGCTGCCGGACCTGGTGGCGATCACCGACGTGTGCCTGTGCGAGTACACCTCCCACGGCCACTGCGGCGTGGTCCGCGCTGACGGGCAGGTGGACAACGACATGACCCTCGAGCTCTTGGCCAAGACCGCGATCTCGCACGCCGCCGCCGGCGCCGACGCCGTGGCCCCGAGCGACATGATGGATGGCCGCGTGGGCGCGCTGCGCTCGCAGCTGGACGCCGAGGGCCACGCGGAAACGCCGATCGTGGCCTACTCGGCCAAGTTCGCCTCGGCGTTCTACGGACCGTTCCGCGAGGCCGCCGACTCGGCCCCCGCGTTCGGCGACCGCCGCTCGTACCAGATGGACCCCGCCAACGCCGACGAGGCCGTGCGCGAGGCGCTGCTCGACGTGGAGGAGGGCGCCGACATCGTGATGGTCAAGCCGGCGCTGCCGTACCTGGACCTGGTGCGCCGCGTGAAGGAGGCCACCCGCGTTCCCGTCGCGGCCTACAACGTGAGCGGCGAGTACGCGATGATCAAGGCCGCCTCCGCGGCCGGCCACATCGACGAGCGCGCGGCGGTGCTCGAGGCGCTGACCGGCATCCGCCGCGCCGGGGCCGACATCGTGTTCACCTACCACGCCAAGGACGCCGCCCGATGGCTCAGCTGACCCGCGCCAAGCCCAAGGTCCGCAGCCGCGCGGGCGGGGCGGCCGTGCCGCTCGACGACCTGGACCGGCGGCTGCTCAACCTGCTCCAGGGCAGCTTCCCGCTGGACCCGCGGCCGTTCGCGCGCGTCGGTCAGGCGGCCGGCGTGAGCGAGGACGAGGTGATGGCCCGCACCCGGCGGCTGCTGGACGAGCGGATCATCCGCCAGGTCACCCCGATCTTCGACACGCGCGCGCTGGGCTACAGCTCGATGCTCGTGGCGGCCAAGGTCGATCCCGAGAACCCGCACCGCGCCGCCCAGGTCATCAACGCGCACCCCGGCGTGTCGCACAACTACCTGCGCAACCACGAGTTCAACCTGTGGTTCACGATCGCCACCGAGCCCGACTCGCGGCTGGGGCTGGACGGCACGCTCGAGGTGCTGGCCGAGGAGGCCGGCGCCACGTCGGTGCGCCAGCTGCCGACGCTCAAGCTGTTCAAGATCCGGATGGACCTGGAGATGGAGGGCGACACCTCGGCGCTGGCGAGCCCCGCGGTGGCCCAGGAGCCGGCCGAGCTGGACCCCCAGCCCTACGACGAGCGCGACATTGCCGTGATCCGCGAGCTCCAGGGCGACATGCCCGTGGCCCCCGAGCCGTACGCGCCGGCCGCCGGCGCGCTCGGCATGACGCAGGATGCGCTCCTGTCCCACCTGGAGGGCATGCAGGAGCGGCGGCTGCTGCGCCGGGTGGCGGCGATCCTGTACCACCGCCGCGCGGGCTTCTCCGCAAACGGCATGGGCGTGTGGAAGGTGCCCGACGAGCGGATCGCGGAGCTGGGCCCGCGGATGGCCTCGGTGCGCGGCATATCGCACTGCTACCAGCGGCCGACGTACAGGGACTGGCCGTACTCGGTGTTCACGATGGCCCACGGGCGCTCGAAGGACGAGTGCGACGCGATCCTCGACGCGATCGCGGAGGACACCGGCATCGACGAGCGCGCGACCCTCTACTCCTCCACCGAGTTCAAGAAGATCCGCCTCCTCTACTTCACCGACGAGTTCAAGCGCTGGGAAGCCGAGCGAGCGTAATGGCCTCGGCGCGGGCGGGCGTCGGCACCAGATCGGCGGAGCTGTACGAGCGCGCGCTCCGCGCGATGCCCGGAGGCGTCAACTCACCCGTCCGCGCCATGCGCGCGATCGGGCGCGACCCGATCTTCGTGGAGCGCGGCGAGGGGGCCGAGCTGGTGGACGTGGACGGAAACCGCTACGTGGACTGGGTGCAGTCGTGGGGCCCGCTCGTGGCGGGCCACGCGCACCCCGAGGTGATCCAGGCGCTGGCTGACGCGATCGGACGCGGCACGAGCTACGGCGCGCCCACCGAGGCGGAGGTGGAGCTGGCCGAGGAGGTGGTGCGGCGGGTGCCGAGCGCCGAGATGGTGCGCATGACCTCCTCCGGCACCGAGGCCTCGATGAGCGCCATCCGGCTGGCCCGCGCCGCCACGGGGCGCGACGCCATCGTCAAGTTCGCCGGCGCCTACCACGGCCACGTGGACGGCCTCCTGGCCGACGCCGGCTCGGGGCTGGCCACGCAGGGCATCCCCGCCAGCCCGGGCGTGACCGGGGCGCAGGCCGCCGACACGCTGGTGGTGGCCTGGAACGACCGCGAGGGCGTGGAGCGGGCGCTGTCCGAGCGGCCGGTGGCGGCGCTCCTGTGCGAGCCCTCGCCCGCGAACATGGGCCTGGTCCCGGCCGAGCCCGGCTTCCTCGCCTTCCTGCGCGAGGCGGCCGAAACCGCCGGCGCCCTGCTCGTGTTCGACGAGGTGATCTCGGGCTTCAGGGTCGGCCCCGGCGGCGTGCAGCAGCGCGACGGCGTGCTGCCCGACCTGACGATCCTGGGCAAGGCGATCGGCGGCGGCCTGCCGGCGGCCGCGTACGCGGGGCCCGCCGAGCTGATGGAGCGGGTCGCGCCCGCCGGCGACGTCTACCAGGCGGGCACGCTGTCGGGCAATCCGCTGGCCACCGCGGCCGGCCTGGCCACGCTGCGCCTGCTGGGCGCGGGAGCCTACGCGCGGCTGGCGCGGACCACGGAGCTCCTCGCCACGGGCCTCGCGGACGCCGCCCGCGACGCCGGCGTGCCCGCGACCGTGCCGTGGACCACCGGCCTGTTGACCGTGTTCTTCTCCGGCGAGCCGGTGCGCGACCTGGAGGGCGCGCGCGCGTGCGACGCGACGGCCCACGCCGCGTTCTGCCGCGCGCTGCTCGACCGCGGCGTGTACCCGCCCCCGTCGCAGTTCGAGGCCTGGTTCCCGTCGCTCGCCCACGACGACGGCCACCTCTACCGAACGCTCGAGGCCGCGCGCGAGGCCTTCGCGGCGCTGTGACCCCGGCCGCCCCGCGGACGGCCCTGGCCGAGGTGGCCGCCGCAGCCGACGAGACGCTCCGCCCGCACGCCGTGGCCGATCCCGGCGAGGGCGAGCTGGAGCGCCGGGTGGCCGACCCGGACCGCGCGTTCGTGCTGGAGGCGGTGCGCGAGGGCTACCTGATGCACTACGCCGAGCCGCGCGTCTTCGAGCGCATGGACCCGGACCTGCGGCTCTTGGCCGGCGACGCGCTGTACGCGCTGGGGCTGGCGCGGCTGGCGGCCGTCGGGGACCTGCCGGCGGTGGCCGAGCTGGGCGATCTGATCTCGCTCTGCGCCTGGGCCGAGGCCGAGGGCCGGGGCGAGCTGGTGCCGGAGCTCTGGGATGCCACGGTGGCCGCCCTGACCTCCGGGGGCCCCGGAGCGAGGGCGGCGCTCCGGTAAAGTGCCAGGCCCGCCGTAACCACGCCTCCCTCCCCTCTCCAACCGTTGGCAGACCCCTCCAAGCGACCACACAGCAGGCAGTCGCCGTACACGGCCGACCGCGGCATGCCGGGGGCGTTCGAGGGTGAGACGGTCACCCGCAGGCGGCTGTTCACCGGCGGCGCCATGGCGGCCGGCGGGGTGGCGTCGGCGGCCTTCGGGCTGCCCGCGCTGGGGTTCGCGCTGGGGCCGGTCTTCGAGCAGAGCGAGCCGCCCCGCTTCCAGGACGTCGGGCCCGAGCAGGACTTCAACCTCCAGAACTACGTGCTGAAGGTGATCACCACCACCGACACGACCGGCGAGGCCGGCAAGACCACGATCTACGTGCGCAAGTTCGACCCGGGTCGCGACACCGACGACCTCAAGCAGCCGTACATCGCCATCTCCAACCGCTGTATGCACCTGGGCTGCCCCGTCCGCTACGTCGCCGCCTCCGAGCGCTTCATCTGCCCCTGCCACGGCGGCGTCTACGAGTTCGACGGCGCCGTGTCCGGCGGCCCGCCCGTGCGGCCGCTCGACCGCTTCGAGACCAGGGTGGTGGGGGGCCGGGTGAAGGTGGGACCGCGCTTCTCGCTCGACTCGCACCTGCACCGCTTCAAGGTCCGCGACCCGTCCAACCACCTCGACGGGCTGTGGCAGTACCTCTATCCGTCGAGGCCCACGACATGAGGCTGCTGCCGCCACCGCTCAGGCGCCGCCGCGAGGCGCCGGCCGACGGCGGCAACGGCCGCCCCGGCGACGGCGACCTGCGCGGGAACCACGACGAGCGCGCGAAGGTCCGCGAGCGCGAGGCCGACAGGGAGCGCCGCCAGGAGGCCCTGAGGGACGTACCGATCGCGGTGGTCGGCTGGATCGACGAGCGCACCGGCGCCGGCCCGTTCCTGCGCGGGTTCCTGTACCGCAAGGTGCCGAAGGGGACCAACTGGTTCTACACGCTCGGCTCGGCCACGATGTTCGCGTTCCTGTCCCAGGCCGTGACCGGCATCTTCCTGGCGATGTACTACCGGCCGTCGGTCACGCAGGCGTACACGTCGATCGAGCACATCAACAACGACGTCTTCCTCGGCCAGTTCGTGCGCGGCATGCACAAGTGGGGCTCCAGCGTGATGGTCATCCTGATCTTCCTGCACATGGGGCGCACGTTCTTCTTCGGCGCCTACAAGTACCCGCGCGAGCTGAACTGGATCATCGGCGTGGTGCTGCTGATCCTGACCATGACGATGGGCTTCAGCGGCTACCTGCTGCCGTTCGACCAGCGCTCGTTCTGGGCCACCGTGGTCGGCGTCAACCTCAACTCGTCGGGGCCGATAGTCGGGCCCTACCTGGCCGACTTCCTCCGCGGGGGGTCGGAGTTCGGCGCCACCACGCTCAGTCGCTTCTACGCCCTGCACATGCTGCTCGTGCCGGGGCTGATCGCGGCGCTGATCGGCGCCCACCTCTACCTCGTGGCCAAGCTCGGCACCACCGCGCCGCCGTGGCTGAAGGCCGAGAAGGCGCGCGACCTGGCCAAGGAAGAGATCTGAGCGGCCGTGAACGCCCGCGAGAAGGAGCAGTACCTCCGCGAGTACCACGTCCTGAAGGGAAAGGGCAAGCCGTTCTTCCCGTACGCCGTGCTCAAGGACGGCGCGATGGCCTGCATCGTGATGCTGGTGATCATCGCGATGTCGATCATCCTGGGCGCCGAGCTGGGCCCGAAGGCGGACCCGACCTCAACCACCTACACGCCGCGTCCGGAGTGGTACTTCTTCTTCCTCTTCGAGCTGCTGCGGGTGGTCAAGCCGCCGGCGCTCGTGTTCCTGGCCACGGTCGGGATCCCGACCATCTGCATGGTCCTGCTGATCCTGCTGCCGTTCATCGACCGCAACCCGGAGCGCAACCCGCTCAAGCGGCCGATCGCCACGCTGACGGGCATCACCGTGATCGCCGCGATGGCGTACCTCACGATCGAGGGGGCGCTGGCGGGCACGCCGACGGAGATCGAGATGAAGGTGGCCAAGCAGTACGAGCCCGGCCGCGCCGTGGCGGCCTCGGCCGGCTGCCTGGGCTGCCACAAGATCGGCGAGAACGGCAACGCCGGCCCCGGTCCGCCGCTGACCAAGGTGGGCCAGCGCCTGGCCCGCCAGGCGATCGCGCGCACGCTGATCAACCCCACTCCGCCGATGCCCACCTACTCGCGGCTGAAGGCCGAGGACCCCAAGCAGTTCAACGACCTCGTGAACTTCCTCAGCTCGCTCAAGTAGCGGGCGGGGGCAGCTCATGACGGGGGCACCGATGGCCGGGCCGCAGGGCGGCACCCTGCCGGAGGACCAGGTGCGCGCGATGTTCGACCGCATCGCCCGCGTGTACGACCTGATGAACTCGGTGATGACGGCCGGGCTTCACCACCGCTGGCGCGAGCGCGCTGCCGACCTGGCGGCCGTAGGGCCCGGCGCGAGCGTGCTGGACGTGGCCACGGGCACGGGGGACCTGGCGCTGGAGCTCAGGCGGCGGGTGGGCCCGGAGGGGCGCGTGGTGGGGTCCGACTTCTCGCGGCAGATGCTCGAGCTGGCGCGGGCCAAGGCGCCCGACGTGGAGTTCGAGCACGGCAACGCCCTGGAGCTGCCCTACGGCGACGAGGAGTTCGACGCGGCCACGGTCGGCTTCGGCGCGCGCAACTTCTCCGACCTGGCGCGCGGGCTGTCGGAGATGGTGCGGGTCGTGCGGCCGGGCGGGCGCGTGGTGGTGCTCGAGTTCACCACCCCCACGCGGCCGCCCCTGTCGTGGTTCTTCCAGGTCTGGTTCGACCGCCTGGTCCCACTGCTCGGCCGCGTGGCGGGCGATCCCGACGCCTACACGTACCTGCCCAACTCGGTCAGGCGGTTCCCCGACGCGCGCGGCCTGGCGGCCGCCATGGCCGCGGTCGGGCTGGTGGGCGTGCGCTGGATCGTGACCGCGGGCGGCATCGTGACCATCCACTCGGGCGAGGTCGAGGAGTAGCCGCCGTGAGCGAGCGAGGGGGGGCGCCCGCGCCCGCCGGCCTCGCGCAGGCGGCCGACGTGCTGGCCGCCGGAGGGCCGCGCCTGGCGCGGCTCCTGGAGCGGGCCGGCGAGCGGCTCGGCGGCGTGGCCGCCGGTCACGGCTCGGAGCTCGCGGGCCACGTGGCGGGCACGCTGGCCGCGGGCGGCAAGCGACTGCGGCCGACGCTGGTCTTCATCGCCGCGGGGGAGGCGTCGTCGGACGACCTGGTGGAGGCCGCGGTGGCCGTCGAGCTGCTGCACATGGCCACCCTGGTGCACGACGACGTGCTCGACCGCGCCGACGTGCGCCGCGGCCGCCCCACCGTGTTCGCCAGCGGCGGCCGGCTGCCGGCCACCGCCACGGGCGACCTGCTGTTCTCGCGGGCGTTCGCGGTGCTGGCCGCCACCGGCCGCCCGGAGGCCGTGCGCGCGCTGTCGGAGGCGTCGTCGGGGCTGGCGCGCGGCGAGCTGATGCAGCGCCAGGACGCGTGGTCGGACGCCGTCACGATCGACCGCTACCTCGACCGCTGCCGCCTCAAGACCGCGCGTCTGTTCGAGGCGTCCTGCCGCCTGGGGGCGCTGCTGGGCGACCCCGGTGCCGAAGCGGCGGACGCGCTGGGGGCCTTCGGCGACCGCATCGGCGTGGCGTTCCAGATCTTCGACGACGTGCTCGACGTGTCGGGCCCGAGCGAGCGCACGGGCAAGCCCCGCGGCGCCGACCTGCTCGACGGCACCGTCACGCTGCCGCTGATCCTGGCCCGCCGGCTCGATCCGGCGCTGGCCGAGCTGGACCTGCGCGCCAAGGTGACGGGTCCGGCCGAGGCCGCCAGGGTGTGCGACCGGATCGCCGCGACCGGCGCCCTGGACGAGGCGCGCCTCCAGGCGCTGGGACACGTGTCCGAGGCGAAGGCGCTGCTCGAGGACGTGGAGCCGAAGCCCGGACAGCGAAGGCTGCTGGAGCTGGTGGCCGACGGCGTGGTGGAGCGTTACGCCTGAGCGGAGCGGCTAGAAGTCGACCGGCAGGATGGCGTCCACTTGGAGAGCCGCGCTGAAGCGGTCGATCTCCTCGGACATGTTCGCCGTGACGAGCCGCTTGTAGTCGCGCGAGAGGGCGTCTGTGCCGCTCTCGAGCTCGTCGTCGAAGCGATCGCACTGCTCCTGGGTGAAGACGCCTGCCTCGACCCACTCGCAGTCCGGGCAGCGGAGCGTGACGTGCCAGCTCTTCTCGCCGGCCTCCTCCCACTGAACGGGGTAGACCAGCTGGGAGGCGCAGTTGATGCACAGGTGCAGCTCGCGGTCCGCGTCGACCGGCCGCTCGACCGGTGCGGGCGGGTGCTCGGCCTTGCCCGCGGCGATCGACCCGTGGTCGAAGTAGACGACCTCGATGGTCTTGCCGCTGGGCAGCACGATCCGCTTCAGCTGGTGGTCTCCGGGGCTTGGCGTGGGCATCATCATCTCCTTAGGGCCCCATATCGACATCTCGCCCCCCGACTTGAGTGGATAACGGTCCAGGCCGGCCGCGGTTGGACGCTCCCTGGTCCGGCCGAGCGCGTACCCTCCCCCGCGTGGTTCTGAGCGACCGCACTATTCGTGCGGAAATCGACGCCGAGCGGATCGTGATCGACCCCTTCGATCCCGGGCTGGTCCAACCGTCCAGCATCGACGTGCGCGTGGACAGGCGCTTCCGGGTCTTCCACAACGCGCGCTACCCCTATATCGACGTCCGCCAGCCCATGGACGACCTCACCGAGGCCGTGGAGGTCGAGGGCGACCGCCCGTTCATCCTGCACCCCGGGGAGTTCGTCCTGGGCCAGACGCTGGAGCGCGTCACGCTGCCCGACGACCTCGTTGCGCGGCTCGAGGGCAAGAGCTCGCTCGGCCGCCTGGGCCTGCTCATCCACTCCACCGCCGGGTTCGTGGACAGCGGGTTCTCCGGCAACCTGACGCTGGAGCTGTCCAACGTCGCCAACCTGCCCATCACGATCTACCACGGGATGCCCATCGGGCAGATCTCGTTCATGCGCATGGACGGGCCCGTGGAGCGGCCGTACGGATCGCGCGAGACGTCCAACAAGTACCAGGGCCAGACGGAGCCCACGCCCAGCCGCTTCTACCTCAACTTCGAGGACGACTCCGGAGCTACCATGAGACCGGTCCCGTACCGGAAGGAAGCCTGATGCCGAACGTCGGCCCCGTCGAGATCATCATCGTGCTCGTGATCGTGCTCCTGATCTTCGGGCCGAAGCGCCTGCCCGACCTGGGTCGCTCGCTGGGACGCGGCATGCGCGAGTTCAAGGACTCCGTCACGGGCAAGGACAAGGACGACGAGGCGCCCCGCATCGAGGAGGCGCACGTGGCTCAGCCGGCGGCGGCTCCCACCGCTCCGGTCGCGGCGCCCGTGGACGAGGATGCCGCCCGCCCCGCCGGCGCGGCCAAGCCCGCCGACGTCTCCTAGCGGCCGGACCGCGGGCGCGTGGCGAAGCGAGTCCGCCCGATCGGGCACGAGGACCGGCTCAGCCTGGTCGAGCACCTCGACGAGCTCCGCGGCCGGATCGTCATCTCGCTCGCGGCCTTCGGCGTGGCGCTCGGGCTCTGCTTCTGGCAGAACCACCAGCTGCTGAAGATCGTCAACCATCCGCTCGGCAAGCGGGAGCCGATCACCCTCGGCGTGGCGGAGCCGTTCATCACCACGCTGACCCTGGCGGCCTACGCCGCCATCCTGATCGCGTTGCCGGTCATCCTCTACGAGCTGTACGCGTTCGTGCTGCCGGCGTTCAGCCCGACCGAGCGCAAGGTGGCGCTGCCGCTGCTCCTGGCCGTCCCGTTCCTGTTCATCGGCGGGGTGGCCTTCGGCTACTTCGTGGTGATCCCCGCGGCGCTCAAGTTCCTGCTGCACTTCAACGAGTCGCAGTTCAACAACCAGATCCGGGCCAAGGACTACTACGGGTTCTTCTCGCTCACGCTGATCTCGGTGGGGATGGTCTTCCAGCTCCCGGTCTTCATCCTGGGGCTGGTCAAGGTGGGCATCACCACGCCCGCGAAGCTGCGCAAGAACCGCCGCTACGCGTTCCTGGTCTGCGCCGTGGTGGCTGCCGCGCTGCCCGGCGTCGACCCCGTGTCGATGCTGATCGAGATGGTGCCCCTGGTGGTGCTGTACGAGCTGAGTATCCTTCTGGCGATCCTGTTCGGCCGACCAGCGGCGGATGTTCAGGACCGGCTCGCGTCCGCGGAAGGCTCCTAGCGGGGGAAACCGGGAATGCTGTTCGACCTCAGAGGCAAGCGACGCCGCACCGTCCAGGTGACCTACGCCGCGCTGGCGTTCCTGATGGCCGCCGGACTCGTCGCGTTCGGGATCGGCAGCGACACCTCGGGCGGGCTGTCGGACATCTTCACCGGAGGCGGAGGCGGTAAGTCGACCGCCAATAAGACGGTCGAGAAGCGAATCGAGGCCGCCGAGAAGCGGCTGGCGGCGAACCCGCGCGACCAGGCCGCCCTGGCCACGATCGTCCGCTCGCGCTATTCGCTCGCCTCGCTCGACACCAACCAGCAGACCGGCAAGTTCGGCGCCAACGGCAAGAAGGAGCTGACCAAGGCGGCCGCCGCCTGGGAGCGCTACCTGGAGGCCAACCCCAAGAAGGCCGACCCGTCGCTGGCGGCCGTGATGCTCAACACGTTCGGGAAGAACGGGCTGAACCGGCCTTCCGACGCCGCGGCCACGGCCGAGATCATCGCCGACACGCGCAACGACGCCCAGGCCTACATCCGCCTGGCGGCCTGCTCCACGGTCGCCGGCCAGACGCGCAAGGCCACCCTCGCAGGGGACAAGGCGGTCGCGCTGGCGCCCAAGGGACAGGCCAAGGCGGTCAAGCAGTACATCGAGCAGGCCAAGGCGGCGAAGACCGCTCCAACCCTCTGTAGCCAGTAGGTGCCGAGCGGTTGAATCGGCATCCCTGGTAGAAACCCGTCACAATCCGCGAACAGCGACCCCGCGAAAGCGACCGAGGAGCCAGTTGAACTTCCACATCGACGACGAATCGATCGACGCCGAGACCCACGTCATCGAGCTCGGTGGCGAGGTAGACCTCTACACAGCGCCCGAGTTCAAGGAGCGCCTGGTCCAGGTGATCGAGGACGGCAAGAAGCAGCTCGTGGTGGACCTCTCGAAGGCCACGTTCATCGACTCGACCACGCTCGGCGTGCTGGTCGGCGGCGTCAAGCGCCTGCGCCCGGGCGGCGGCCACCTGGCCCTCGTCTGCACGGACCAGAACATCTCGAAGATCTTCGAGATCACCGGGCTCGACCGCGTCTTCCCGATCCACGGCTCGCGCGAGGAGGCCCTCCGCGGAGTGGCCGCCGGCGAGGGCGCTCAGGCCGAGAGCGCCTAGCGGCTCAGGCCGCGGGCGGTTCGTACCGACAAGGCTCCCGGCCCTCCTAAAATGGGGCCGGTCCGGCCGCGCCGGGTCGTATTCGACGTCCCGGGCCGTTAGCTCAATTGGTAGAGCAGGGGCCTCTTAAGCCCAAGGTTGAAGGTTCGAGTCCTTCACGGCCCATTCCCGTATCGCGTCCGCCGCGGCGCAGCCCAGCCCAAGTTATCCGGCTGGTTGCCGATAAGAACGCGGTACAGATGGATCCGTCTATTCGCGAGCGCTTGGGGCTCCGTCCCACGAGTGCGCCCCAGACCCGGGAGCGCGCCGAGAACGCGATGGCCGCGCGAACGCTGATGTACGTGTTCTCCATCGGCGCGCTCGTGGCGAGCGCCGCCCTCGTGTCGCCGGTCAGCTCCCACCTCGACGAGCTGCGGATCGCGACCACCGCGGCCTGCTCGGCGATGATCGCGGCGATCCTGCTGGTGGGCTACGACCGGGTGCCGCGCTGGGCGCTCTCGGTGTTCCTGCTCTGCGGCTCGATGCTGATCGAGTGGTCGATCTACGCGGCGCACGATCCCACCAACCCGTTCCTGCTCTTCTACCTCTGGGTCGCCTTCTACTCGTTCTACTTCCTCACCCGCGTCCAGGCCGCGCTCCAGGCGGGGTTCATCGGCGTCGCCTACGCGATCGTGCTGGCGCTGGACGGCCAGCCGGTCAAGACCGAGATCATCCGCTGGCTCGTGTTCATGGTCGCCCTGGTGGTGGCCAGCGTGCTCGTTCGCGTCATGCGCGAGCGGATCGACGCGCTGCTCGAGTCGCTGGACGACGCGATGCGCAAGGACATGCTCACCGGGCTGCTGGACCAGCGCGGCTTCGACGAGCTGTTCGAGAAGGAGCTGGAGCGGGCCCGCCGCAGCGGGAACCGCCTCGGACTCGTGATAGGCCAGCTGGACGGCGAGGGCGGCCTGCGCGACCGCCTCGGAGACCGTCGCGCCGACGAGGTCCTGGCCGCCGTCGGGGCCAAGCTGGGCGGCACGATTCGCCTGAACGACGAGGCCGCGCGCCTGGACGACGAGCTGTTCGCGGTCATCTGCCCCTACACCGACGAGCGCGGCGCGGCCATCATGGCCGAGCGCATCGGCACGCTGGTGCGCGAGGACCCCGACGGCGACAACCCCCTGACGCTGAGCTTCGGCGTGGCCGGCTACCCCAAGCACGGCGCCTCGCCCGACGCGCTGCTCCACGCCGTCCGCTACGCGCTCAGCGAGGCGCGCGCGCTGGGCGGCGACCGGGCCGTGACCTTCTACTCCGCCGAGAACTCGATCGAGGACCGCCTGCGCGGCTCGAGCATCGAGCTCGAGGTCCTGATCACCGAGCCCGGCGACGTCGAGGCCGGCTACGGCTCGGCTCCCCGCGGCGGCTGAGCCGCCACCCCGCCTTCAGCGGCCCGGCGGACGTCCCCGGGGCGGGCGCTCGCGGCGCGCCCTCGACGTGCCGTCGACCTGGTAGCGGACGTACCAGAAGGCGTGCCTGGCGGCCGCGGAGCCGACCGAAGCCGCCCCCCGTGCCGCCCGCGCGGCGCTGCGCCCCATTTCCGTGACCGTCACCACCAGCCTCTCGTCTCGCCGCGCCATCGTAACCGTCATCGGCACTCGCGCCGCGCCGGTGAAGACGGAGGCGACGGGTCCGGCTCCTACACTGCGGCCGTGATGGCGTGCAGCTGACCGTACGGCGGAGCGTGCGCGGAGCCGCCCGCGACCTCCGCTCCGCCCGCCGCGCCAGCGCCCGCGTGCGCCGGCGCGTGGCGGGCGCCGCGCTCCGCTCGGAAGGCTGGGTGTGGGCGCCCGACCGCAAGACGGTGGTGCTCGCCGTGGTGGCCCTGGGAACCACGCTGGCCGTGGGGGCCGGGGAGATCGGGCGCATCTGGAGACGCGGGTCGGCGCCGCTCCCCAGCGAGGCCGACCTGCTGCTGCCGGCCGCCCAGGAGGCGGTGGCCGAGACCGTGGAGGTGGCGGTGGCCGGCTACCAGGACCTGTCCACGCGCGAGAACGCCACATTCAACCTGCTGGCGTCGTTCGTCGTCACCTTCGTATCCGTTCGCACGGTCACCTGGACGCTGCGCTCGCGCGACAACGTGGGGCCGTTCCACAACGTCGTGCTGGGGCGCCGCCACATCCACCACTTCGTGCCGGGCATAGTGCTGGCGTTCACGTCGGGCGCGGTGGCGATCCTCACGCGCAACGAGGACATCGAGCCCAAGCTGGCCATCCCGTTCGGCGTCGGGATGGGGCTGACCCTGGACGAGTCGGCCCTGCTGCTCGAGCTGGAGGACGTCTACTGGAGTCCCGAGGGGATGCTCGGGGTGCAGATCTCGCTGGCGGTGGCCGCGCTGATCGGCGCGCTGAGCCTGGGCGTGCGCTTCATCCGCCGCGGTGAGCAGCTTGTGCTGGACGGGGGGGCTCCAGCGGCTCCGGCTGGGGCAGCAGCTCCGGCGCCGCGCCCGTCCTGATCACCTGGTCGCGCCCCGGGCCGACGCCGATCAGCACGATCGGCACCCCGAGCCGCTCGCCGACGAAGTCGAGGTAGTCGCGGGCCTCCTTGGGGAGCTCGTCGAGGCTGCGGGCCTCGGTGATCGGCTCGCTCCAGCCCGGCAGCTCGACGGCCTCGGCCCGGGCCTTGTGCACGACGGACTGGTGGTACGGGAACGCGTCGAAGCGGGCGCCGTCGGGACCGACGTAGCTGACCGCCACGCCCAGCGGGTCGATGCCGGTGAGCGCGTCGAGCTTGGTGAGCACCAGGCCGGTGAGGCCGTTGAGCCTGATCGCGTAGCGGAGCGCGACCAGGTCGAGCCAGCCGCAGCGGCGCGCGCGGCCGGTGGTGGTGCCGTACTCGCCGCCCGCCTCGCGGATGCGGTCGCCCACCTCGTCCTCCAGCTCGGACGGGAAGGGGCCGGCGCCCACGCGTGTGGTGTACGCCTTGGCGATGCCCCACGCGTCGTGGATGTCCTTGGGGCCGACGCCCGCCCCCACGCACGCGGCGCCGGCGACCGGGTTGGACGAGGTGACGAACGGATAGGTGCCGTGGTCGATGTCGAGCAGCGTGCCCTGGGCGCCCTCGTAGATCACGAGCCGGTCGCGGTCGAGGGCGTCCCAGACGATCTTGGCCGTGTCGGCGATGTACTCCTCGAGCCGGTGGCCGAGCGTGCGGTACTCCTCGGTCATCGCGTGGAGGTCGAGCGCCGGATCCTTCTCGAACGGGCGCAGGGTGAGGCGCTTGGGCTCCATGGCCGCCGCGATCTTCTGGCGCAGGATCTTCTCGTCGAGCAGGTCCTGCATCCGGATGCCGAGCCGCGCCGCCTTGTCCGCGTAGCAGGGGCCGATGCCGCGCCGGGTGGTGCCGATCTGGAGCTTGCCCAGCTTGGTCTCGCCCGCGTGGTCGAGCAGCCGGTGGTAGGGCATGATCAGGTGCGCGTTGGCGGAGATCTTCAGCCCGCTGGTGTCGATCCCGCGCGCGTGAAGCCCGGCGATCTCGTCGGTGATGACCTTCGGGTCGACCACCACGCCGTTGCCGATCAGGCACAGCTTGCCCGGGTAGAGGATGCCCGAGGGGATCAGGTGGAACTTGTAGGTCTCGCCGTCGCGGACGATTGTGTGGCCCGCGTTGTTCCCGCCCTGGTAGCGGATGACCACGTCGGCCCGCTCGGCCAGGAGGTCGGTGACCTTCCCCTTGCCCTCGTCGCCCCACTGGGCGCCGACAACGGCCAGCCCGGGCACGGCGCTACTCCGGGCCGGCGCCCAGGCCCGACCGGACGGCGTACAGCTCGGTGCCCGGCTCGGGCTCGTCGCGGCGGCGGCGCAGATCGTTTCCCATGATCGGAATGGTGACGCACATCTCGCTGAGCCTGGACACGATGCGCGCGCCGACCTGCTCGCGCAGGTCGGCATCGCCCAGGTTGGTGGTGACCACGATCGAGCGCTGCTCCTGCCAGCGCTCGTTGACGATCGCGTAGAGCTGCTCCAGCACCCACTCCGTGCGCTTCTCGGCGCCGAGGTCGTCGAGGTGCAGGAGATCGGCCTGCGAGAGCCGGCGGAAGAGGTCCAGGTACGAGCGGCCCGAGCCGTCCTCGTACGTCGCCTTGATGTCCGCGAGCAGCTGGGGAACGGAGTAGATGGCCACCGAGCGGCCGGCCTCCACCGCGCTCTTCGAGACCAGCATCGCGAGCGAGGTCTTGCCCGTGCCGACGTCGCCGAAGAACCAGAAGCCGCGGCCGCTCTCGAGGTTGCGGTCGATGTCGAGCACGTAGTCGCGCACCTGGCGCAGCACCATCGGGTTCATGTCGCAGACCGGCTTGCGGTCGAACGAGACGCCGCGGAAGCGGCGCGGGATGCCCGAGCCGATCCGGCGGCTGCTGGCCCGGTTGATGCGGATCTCGCGGCACTCGCACGGGCGCGCGGCGTCGGTCTCCTCGTCGAGGATCCAGCCGCTGCCGTCGCAGGCGCCGCGCGGGCAGAAGTCGCCGTCGAAGCTCAGAAGTCGGCGTCCTCGGATGCGGGCGACCCGGGATCGGACCCCGCGCCGGCGCCGACGGGGACGTCCAGCCCGCGCTCGCGGAAGATGTTGGCGAACTTCGGGTAGCGCGACAGGAACGTGAGCACCACGTCGCCGACGGGCCCGTTGCGGTGCTTGGCCACGATGATGTCGGCCTCGCCCGGGCGCTCGGACTCCTTGTTGTAGTACTCGTCGCGGTAGATGAACATGACCAGGTCGGCGTCCTGCTCGATCTGGCCCGACTCGCGCAGGTCCGACAGGAGCGGCCGCTTGTCGGGGCGCGTCTCCACGGCCCGCGAGAGCTGCGAGACGGCGATCACCGGGATGTTGAGCTCGCGGGCGAGGATCTTGAGACCGCGGCTGATCTGCCCGATCTGCTCGACACGACTGTCGGCGCCGGGCTCCGGCCGCATGAGCTGGAGGTAGTCCACGATCACCAGGCCGAGCGGCTGGCGCGAGTGCAGCCGGCGCGCCTTGGCACGCAGCTCCATGACGCCCAGGTCGCTGGAGTCGTCGATGTAGAGCGGGGCGGCGGCGAGCTTCTCCGTGGCCTTGACCACCTTGGGCCAGCGGTCCGGGCGGACGCGGCCCTTGCGCAGGTCGTCGCCGTTGAGCTTGGCCTCGGCGGCGATGAACCGCTGCGCGAGCTCGGTCTCGGACATCTCGAGCGAGAACAGCGCCACGGGCCTGCCGTGGTCCACCGACGCGTTCTGCGCGATGTTGGTGACCAGGGCGGACTTGCCCATGGCGGGGCGGGCCGCCAGGACGATGAGGTTGCCGGGCTGGAAGCCGCCGGTGAGCTCGTCGATGTCCTTGAACCCGGACGGCGTTCCCGTGATGGCGACGCCCTCGCGCGAGACGCGCTCGAGCTTGGCCAGCTCGTCGTGCAGGACCGCCTCGATCGCGCGCAGCTCGCCGGTGCGGTCGTCGTGCGCGATCTTGTAGAGCGACGCCTCCGCCTTCTCGACCAGCTCGTTGGGCTCGGCGGCGAACGAGTAGACGTCCTCCTGGATGAGGCGGGTGGTCTCGAGCAGCCGGCGCAGCAGCGAGTGCTCCTTGACGATGCGCGCGTACTGGCGTGCGTTGGCCGCCGCCGGGACCAGGTTGGGCAGCGAGTGCACGTACGCCGTGCCGCCCGCCTCCTCCAGCTCGCCGGAGCGGCCGAGCTCGTCGCACACCGTGAGCACGTCCACCGGCTCGGGCGAGGCCTTCTCCTTCAGGCGGGTCATCGCCTTGAAGATCAGTCGGTGGCGCTGGCGATAGAAGTCGTCGGGACGCAGCTTCACGTCGATCTGGATCCCGTCGAGCGCCTGCTCGGACAGCAGGATCGACCCTAGGACCGAGACCTCTGCTTCCTGATTCTGCGGAGGGAGCTTGCCCGAAGCTGCTGCGTCAGGCGGGACTGAGATGGCCACGGCTCAGGGCCCGCTGCAAACCGTCTTCGCGGCCCTGAGGCGGTGCCTTGTCATTGGGCAGTCACAATCGTCTTGATGTTCGCGGTGACGCCCTCGTGGACCTCGACGGTGACCATGTGGGTCCCGGTGGTGCGGATCGGGTCCTCGAGCTGAATCTTGCGGCGGTCGATCTTGAGGTCGCGCGCCTGCTTGATGGCGTCGGCCACGTCCTGGGCGGTGACGGATCCGAACAGCCGGCCGTCCTCGCCCGCGGCGGACGAGATCGTGAGCACCGTGCGCGACAGCAGCGCGGCGTTCTCCTGGGCCCGGTCCGCCGCGTCGCGCGCGGCCTGCTCGGCCGCCTCCATCCGCCGCTTGGCCTCGGCGATCGACGCCGGGGTGGCCGTATGGGCCAGCTTGCGCGGCAGCAGGAAGTTGCGCAGGTAGCCCGGGGAGACGTCGACGATGTCGCCGCGCTCCCCCAGTGTGTCCACGTCTTTGAGCAGAATTGCTTGAGCCATTTCAGATCACCTCACACGTTCTGAGCCCGAAAAGCGAGCAGTCCAAGGACGCAGGGTCGAAGGCTTGGTGGGCCAAGCCGAGACCCGAGGACGCCGGAATGCGACGCTTTGCAGGGCTCAGCGGTCTGAAACGTACGGCAGCAGACCCAACTCCCTGGCGCGCTTGACCGCCTGCGCCAGCTGGCGCTGATGGCGGCGGCAGGAGCCGGTGATGCGAGCGGAGCGGATCTTGCCCTTCTCGCTCATGGCGCGGCGGAGCATCCCGAAGTCCTTGTAGTCGACGACGTCGACCTTGTCCTTGCAGAACTGGCACGGCTTGCGCCGGCCTCCGCCCGCTCCCGGCTTTCCTCTGTCTCGCCGGCGAGTGGTCTGCTGCCGGCCGCGTGCCTTCGCCATCTAGTTGGGACCCACCTCGGATCGTTGCCCGTTCTTCAAGCCCGGCGAGTCTAGCGAGGGCCTGCATCGATCGGCCTTCGCGAGCGCCTAGAACGGGATGTCGTCGTCCGCGCCGCCGCCGCCTCCCGCCGGGGCCGGAGCCGGGGCGGTCTGGAAGTCGCCGGTGTCGGCCGGGACGTCGCTCTGCGGGGTGAAGCGGCCGCCGTTCTCGCCGCCGCCGTCGCGCGAGCCGAGGAACTGGACGGAGTCCGCGATGATGTCCGTGGCCTGGCGCTTGTTGCCGTTCTGGTCCTCCCACTCGCGCCACTCGAGGCGGCCGTCGATGGCCACCGGCCGGCCCTTCTGGAGGTACTGGGCGCAGTTCTCGCCCTGGGCGCCCCAGACGGTGACGTCGAAGTAGTTGGGCTTGTCGACCCAGTTGCCGGACGCGTCCTTGCGGCGCGTGTTGCAGGCGATCCGGAGGCTGCAGACCGAGGTGCCGCTGGGCGTGTTGCGCAGCTCCGGGTCGCGGGTCAGGTTGCCGGTCATGACTACCCGGTTGATGTTGGTGGCTGCCATCGCTTGGCGCTCCTTCTTATCGAGCGGACGGTTCGGGAGTGGTCAGGCGAGGGTACATGCGCATGCCGCCGGAATGGGCGACCGCCACCGCGAAGTTGCTGGAACGTCGGCGTGTTTTTACGGAGCCGTCACGGAAGCGGCTCGGAGGTCACGGAGCCGGGGCTTCGGACTCCTCGGCGGGCGCCGGCTCGGACCCCTCGGCCGGGCGCTCGGCGTCGGCGGCCGCGCGGGCCGCGACCCGCGTCTCGGGCGGCCGCTCGCGGGTGCGCGGGGCCTCCTGGCGCGGCGTGGGCGGCGGCGGCGTGCCGGGCTTGACCTTGATGATCCGGAAGCGCAGCACCCCCTCCGCGATCCTGAGCGAGTGGTTGAGGCGCTCGAGCGTCTCGTTGCTCTCGGTCTCGAACTGGAGCAGGTGGTAGGCCGCCTCGGGCCGATGGTCGATCTCGAACGTCATCCGCCGGACTCCCCAGTCGTGCTTGCCGACGAGGCTGCCACCGTTCTGGATCATCGACTCGGCGCTGGACAGCACCTCCCTCTGGCGCTCCTCGGGAGCGTTCGGGTCGAGCATGAGCATGAGGTCGTACAGGCCGGCCACGGCGGCGGAAGATAACAGGGGACGGCCTCTCCGCCGGGGGGCGAGACCGCTTCCGAGAGCCCTTAGAGGGGCGTGGCACGGCGAGTGCGATGGGGCAACGTGGGACGGCTGGCGGCGCTGGTCGGGGCCGGGGTGCTCATCGCGGTCGGCCCGCGCGGGTGCAGGTCGGGGGAGGAGGCGGTGCTGCCGGCGGCACCGGCGGGGCCGGAGCCGGCACCGCGGTCGACAGTCAGCCCTCCCGTCATTGCTTCTGGCAAGCCCCGGAACGCCCGGGAACATCGTCAGAAGCCCCACGAACGGAAGCGATCACGGCTGCATCGGTCGAGGCCTCGCCCCGCTCATGCGGGCCCCGCCCCCTCCGCGCCGCCCGCTCTCCGGGCGCCGGCCGTGCCGGTCTACCGCGCTCCGCCCCCGCCGCCGCCCGAGTTCTTCTGAGCTTTCCTGACTTGGAGTCGCATAGCGACCTCAAGTCAGGAAGGTGGGCTCGCCCCAGCTCAGGACAGCGCCGGCACCCCGCCCGGGCCGAGCTTCGCGCCCGAGCGCTTGAGCTCGATGTCGCGCAGCTGGTCGTCCACCCAGTCGCCGGGGTGGCGTGAGGAGATGATCTTCTTCAGCCCCTCGGCCCGCCAGGCGCGCTCCTCGCCCTCCATCGTCAGCGCCCGGTACATCGCGTCGGCCTGCTCCTGCACGTCGAACGGGTTGACCGACAGGGCGAACTCGCCGAGCTCCTCGTGCGCGCCGGTGTTCTCCGACAGGAGCGAGACCCCGTGGCGCTCGTTGACCAGCGGGCCCTCCTTGGCCACCAGGTTCATGCCGTCGAACATCGCGTTGACGATCAGCAGGTCGTAGTGCTTGTAGGTGGCGATCGCCTCCTCGAGGTTCTCGCGCAGCTTCAGGTCGATCGGCATCCAGTCGGTGGTGCCGTGGCGGTGGTTGACGACCGCCACCAGAGCCTCGATCCGCTCCAGGTACTCCGCGTACTCCGGCACGTCCTGCCGGGACGGCATGAGCTGGGCCACGAAGGTCACGCGCTCCAGGAACTCCGGGTGCTGCTCCAGGAACAGGTCGAACGCCGTGAACCCCCGCAGCACGTTCTTCGACAGGTCCGCCCGGTCCACGCGCAGGATGAGGTGGTCGCGGCGGCGGCGCAGGATGTCGCGCTCGTACTCGTGCACGCTGGGCCGCTGCGCGGTGCGGTGGAAGCTGTCCGCCGAGATCGGCAGCGGGTAGTGGCGCACCCACACGTCGCGCCCGTCGTGGTGGACGATGCCGGCCTCGTCGTCCACCTCGAGCCCGAACAGCTCGCGGCAGCAGAGCAGGAAGTTACGCCGGTAGGCCCGCGTGTGGAAGCCGATGATGTCGTTGGCGAGCAGCCCCTCGTACATGTCCTCGCGCATATCGGCGGGCAGCACCCGCCAGGCGTCGGGCTGGGTCCACGGGATGTGGATGAAGTGGTGCAGGAACAGCCCGGGCCGCGCCCTGCGGATGACCTTCGGCGCCGTGTACAGGTGGTAGTCGTGCAGCATGACCACGGCGTCGTCGGACTCCACCTCGTCGAGCACCGCGCGCGCCAGGTCCTGGTTGACCACGCGGTAGCCGTGCTCGTACGCCTCCACCTCCTGGCGCCTGATGTCGGGCGCGTTGGAGAGGTCCCAGAGGTAGTGCTGGATGAACCAGAGCAGCGGGTTGGCGACGACGTTGTAGAACTGGTCGTAGGCCTCCGGGTCGCTCTCCACGAGCCGCAGCCGGTACCTCGTGTCCTCGATCTCGCACTCGAAGCTCCGGCCGCCCTCCTTGCGACTCTTCTCGGCGTCCGCGTCCGACATCGTCGACGCGATCCAGAGCGCCTCCCGGTGGTGCACCAGGCCGGTGAGCGCGGTCACGAGCCCGCCCCCGCCGCGCTGCACGGTCAGCTCCCCGTCGTCCTCGTACTCGAACGTCGCCGGTCCCCGATTCGAGACGAGGATCAGCTGGACGTCGCCGTTCATTTGAAGCCGTTGAATACCCGAAGCCAGTCGAGCAGCAACCGCGGGGTGAGGAAATGGCGCCTCACGTGCTCCTTGCCGGCGCGGCCCAGCTGCTTGCCGAGCTCCGGCTCGCGCAGGATCTGAAGGGCGCGCTGGGCGCACTGCTCGGGCGAGCTGACCAGGTAGCCGGTGGTGCCGTCCTGGACCTGGAGCGGTATGCCGCCCACGTCGCCGCCGATGAACGGCCGCGCCTTCCAGAGCGCCTCGGAGACCGTGAGCCCGAAGCCCTCGCGCGTGGACTTCTGGACGACCACCTCGGCCTGGGACTGGAACGCGTTGACCTCGATCGAGCCGACCTGGTTCAGGTTGTTGAGGATCTTGATGTCCGGGTCGCCCTTCGCGTACTCGAGCGTGGAGTTGAAGAACTGCCAGCCCTCGGGGTCGTCGGTGGCCATCGACCCCACCAGCGCCAGCTGGACGTCCGGCATCTCCTCGGTGACCAGGCGGTACGCGTCGATCACCCCGAGCGGGTCCTTCCAGGGGTCGAAGCGCGAGACCTGGCAGATGAGCGGCCGGTCGACGTCCACGCCGAACTGGTCGCACACGAACGCCGCGTCCTCGGGCGACAGCGCCATGTTCTTGGGCGACAGCGGGTCGATGGCCGGCGGCAGCAGGTGGATCGGCGCGCGGCCGTTGAGGCTGGCCGGCACGTAGCGGTCGAGGTGGTAGACCGACCCGTCGTACTCGTCGATCAGGGGCACCAGGCGCTCGAGCGTGTCCGTGTTGGGCTCGGAGAGGTCGATGTGGCAGCGCCAGACCCAGTGCTTGGCCTTGTGCGGCACGTGCCGGCGGATCGCGAGCGGCTGCGGGTCGTGGACGATGATCACGTCCCAGTCGCCCGTCAGCTCGTTGGCGTTGATCTCGTTGAACCTCTCGTAGACGTGCCACTCCTCCCGGTCCAGGTCCTGCGGGTTGCCCTGGAGCGCGTTGTGCATGATCTTCGTGGCGTTGAAGAAGTCCTCGCGCCCGACGATGATCTGCCACTCCGCCTCGACGCCGACATCGCGCATGAGCGGGATGAGCGTGTAGAGGATCTCGGAGACCCCGCCGCCGAACGCGGTCGCGGACAGGTGCAGGACGCGGAGTCCCGCGAGCCCTTCGGAGAGCGTCCGGATCTCCTCGATCAGGGGACGCCCCACGAGGTGCGTGTAGTCAGCCAGGGACTTGTGCCCCACCCCTACCGGCTGCAGCATTGAGGCGGCTCCTTTGTTATTCGGGCGGGCAGACTACTCGGCGATCAGGCCGAGACGCTTAGTCAAGCGCATGGTCCCGTCGGCATAGGTGCAGTCGTCGGCCGTGGCGCCGATGATCGCGCGCGATAGCTCCCGCTCCTCCTCGGAGACCGTGGGCTGCTCCGCGCCGCTCACCTCGACCACGATCTCGTCGTCCTGGAGGTCGAAGTTGAACGTCATGAGCGGCACGTCGCCGTCGTCGCGGGAGGCCGACCGCCGGTCGCCGCCCATCAGGAACGACGCGGCCTCGGTGATCGCGAGCTTCAGGTCCGCGGCCGCCTCGAGCTCGAGCGGGGCGAGCCGGCAGACGGCCGAGAGCGCGAGGCGCGCGAGCACCACGTAGTCCGGCTTGGCCGGGATCGTGAGCGACACCCTCCTGTCCGTGGCCGCGGCCTCCATCGGGACAACCCTATCCCGCCACCCCCCGCTCTGCTTACCTACGGCGGCCATGGCCCGCTGGCGACTTCCCGCCCCCGCGTGGGGGGCGACGGCGGCGGCGCTCATCGCCGGCGGCGTCTGGGCGGTCTACGGGCGCGTGCCGCTCTCCTACGACTCCTACTTCGCGCTGCTCTGGGGGCGCGACCTCGCGCACGGCCACGCGCCGCAGTACGACCTGCGCTTCGCTTCCACGCCGCACCCGCTCTTCACGGCGATCGGGACCGTCCTGGCGCCGCTCGGGCACGGCGCCGAGGCCGGGCTGCGGGCCGTGGTGCTGCTCGCGCTGGGCGCGGCGTGCGTCGCGCTCTTCCGCATCGCCGCCGAGCTGGCCGGCCCCGCCGCGGGAGTGCTGGCCGCGGCCATCCTCCTCACCCGGGCGCCGGTGCTCGAGTTCGCGAACCGCGCCAGCGTCGACGTACCGGCCATGGCGCTGCTGTTGTGGGCCGCCGCCCTGGAGCTGCGCCGCCCGCGCCGCGGCGCCGCGGTCATGGCGCTGCTGGCGCTGGTCGGTCTGCTGCGGCCGGAGGCGTGGCTGTTGTCGGCGGCGTACTGGCTCTGGCTGGCGCGATCGCTGGACACCGGCGCGCGGCTGCGGCTGGGTGCGCTGGCCGTGGCCGCGCCCGCCCTGTGGATCGGGAGCGACCTGCTGGTGACCGGCGACGCGCTCTGGTCGAGCCACCAGACGGCCGTGAAGGTGCGCGACTCCGGCGACGTGACGGGCTTCGACGCGCTCGCGCGGGTGCCGCGACACGTCGGGTCGATCCTGCGCGCCCCGGAGCTGATCGCGGCCGGCGCCGGCGTCGGCGCGGCCATCGCCCTTCGCATGCGCCGGGCGGCGCTCCTGGGCGCCCTGCTGGGGCTGAGCGCGGCAGGCGCGCTGGCCCTCGCCCTTGACCACCAGACCATCCTGCTGCGCTTCTTCTTCTTCCCCGCGGCCCTGCTCGCGGCGTTCGCTGCGGTGGCGGCGTTCGGGTGGAGGACGCTTCCCGCCGACCATCCGCACCGCGCGCGCTGGCTGGCGGCCGGCTGCCTGGCGGCGGCGGTCCTCGCGATCGGCGCCCCGTTCGACGCCGACCGAATCTCCGACGGCCGCGCCGGGCTGCGCGCCGACGAGCGGCTCCAGAGCGACCTGCGGGCGGTGAGCGTCCGCGACCCGGCGAAGCGAGCGCTGCACTCCTGCCATCCCGTGTACGTGCGCGCCGGCGGCACGATCCCCCTCATCGCGCTGTTCTCGGACACCCGGCCGGCGGCGTTCGCGGCGGGGCCCAGCCCGTCGCCGCGCGGCGCGCTCGTGACGACCACGTCCGGCGCGAGCGCCGACGACCTGCCGTATCCGCTGCCCGCGCCGGTGGCGGCCCCGCCCGGCTACAGGCAGGTCGCGCGCGGCGCGAGCTGGGTCGTGCTGCGCGCCTGCCGGGGCTACTAGGCGGTGAGCTCGGCCAGGCGCCGCACGCCCGCGTCCACCGCGGCCAGGATCAACTCGTGCAGGACCGGGTTCGGGCTCACCACGATCGACATCTGGAAGTCCGCGCCCGAGCCGAGCAGGCGCCGGTCGTCCAGGGGGCGGCCGCGGGCGTCGGTCACGATCGCGCCGGCCTCGGTCGCGCACAGCACCGCGGCGGCCAGGTCGTAGGGCGAGTTGTTGAGCACCGCCCCGCGGCCCACGCGCTCGAACTCCGCGCGCATGCCCGGCACCTCGTCCACCAGGAGCGGCCCGGGCTCCACGTAGGCGTCCAGCTGGCCGGTCATCACCCGCGTGATGTCGAACGCCGCCGAGCCGAGGTCGAACGTGCCGCCGGCCACCGACGAATCGTCGATCAGCTCGGCCAGCACCTCCGTCAGGGCGCGGGCCGGCCGGCCGCGGAAGCCGTAGGTCCAGAACATGCGGTCGATCCGCTCGTTGGCGGACAGCCGGATCGGCGGCCCCTCCAGCACGCCGCGCCCGCGCTCGGCCAGGAACACGGCGCCCGACGGAATCTCCACCACGCAGCCCGCGGTCACGTCGCCCATCCGCACCCCGTCGCGCAGCGGCGCCGCGGCCACCGAGACGCAGCACGACTCGAGCCCGGCCATCGCGGGGCGGGTGCCGTCGATCGGGTCCACCACCAGCACCGTCTCGGCTCGCCCGCCCGCCGGCGCCACCAGGCCGCGGTCCTCCGAATAGAAGGCCACGTCGGGCGCGTGCCCGGCCAGGAACCGCTCGAGCGTGCTCTCCGCCCGCTCGTCGATCGCGAACGTCACGTCGCCGCCGGCGGCCTCGCCGCCGGTGTGCGCGCGGCCGGCGTGCGAGCCCAGCATCGGCAGCACCTGCTCTCGCAGCGCCAGCGCCACGTCGCGGACGAGCCGGACGGCCACGCGCCTACCCGGAGGCCGGCAGCTCGAGCGTGAACACGGTGCGGCCGGGGCGCGAGAGCAGCTCGATCCGGCCCTCCATGCGCTCGGCCAGCTCGCGCGCGATCGCCAGCCCGAGGCCCGAGCCGCTGGCCGCGTCGGCGGTGTAGAAGCGCTCGAACAGCTGCGCGCGCGCCGCGGCGTCGATGCCTGGCCCGCTGTCGGCCACCGCGAACTCGGCCGCCCCGTTCTCACTCCTCGCGCTCACGGTCACCGTGGTGCCCCGCGGCGTGTGCCTGAGGGCGTTGTCGAGCAGGATACGCATGATCTGCGCCACCCTCTCGCGATCGCAGCGGGCGGCCACGTGCTCGTCCGGGACGTGCAGCTCGAGGGCGGTGCCGTGCTGGGCGACGGCCGGCTTGAACTCCTCCGCCACGGCGTGTGCGAGCTCGCCGAGGTCCACCTCCTCCGAGTGCAGCTCGAGCGAGCCGGCGTCCAGGCGCGAGAGGTCGAGGAGGTCCACCGCGAGCTTCTGGAGCCGGTCCACCTGCTGGCGCATCAGCCCCAGGAACTCGTCGCGGGTGGCGGTGTCGAGCTGCTCGTCCTGGAGCAGCTCCACGAAGCCGCCCAGCGAGAAGATCGGCGTGCGCAGCTCGTGCGAGGCGTTGGCGATGAACTCCTTGCGGGCGCGGTCCACGCGCGCGAGCTGCGCCTGCATCTCGTTGAACGTGCGCGTGAGCCGGCCCAGCTCGTCGCTCGAGTCCACCGGGAGCGGCCGCACCTCGCGACCGGCGGCCACCGCGCGCGCCGCGCGCTCGAGGCGCGACACCCGCAGCGCCAGCGCGCGCGCCACGAAGAAGCCGCTCACCAGCGCGATCAGCAGCGCCACGGCGCTGGCCTCGAGCAGGCGCGTGCGCACGAGCCTCACGATCTCCGCGGCGTCGCTCGGGCGCGAGTAGATGGCCACCCACACCGGCTTGCCCCGGTAGCGCAGCGGCACCGCCACCTCGGCCGCCCGCCGGGTGCGCCGCGTGGCCGAGGCGCCGGCGTCGCCGCGGCGCAGGGCGCTGGTGGCGAGCGCGTAGTCCGGGCGCACCACGCGCAGCTCGTTGGAGTCGGAGATCACGTAGAACTGGGGCCGCTGGCGCGACGAGCTCTGCTGGACGCCCAGGAGCGTCACGCGGCCCTGCGCGGAGTCGGCAACGGCGCGCACGAGCTGGTCGAGGTTGGGACTGGTCACATCGCGGCCCATCACCGCGGCGATGCGCGGCGACAGCGACCGGGCCACGCGCTCCAGGTCGCGAAGGCTCTGCTCCTCGACGCGCGACTGGAGCTGCGGGAGGAAGAAGAAGATGACGGCCGCGAAACTGAGCGCGGTGATCGCCAGGAACAGGAGCGTCAGACGGTTCTGCAGCGACCGCGGCCGCGGCAGGCGCGGCCTCATCTGTCGCGGAAGTGGTATCCCACCCCCCGAACGGTGAAGATGAGCTCGGGGGCCGCCGGGTCGAGCTCGAGCTTCTCGCGCAGGTGGCGGATGTGGACGTCGATGGTGCGCGGGTCGCGGTAGGCGGAGTCACCCCACAGCCGCTCCAGGAGCATGCTGCGGCTGAACACCCGGCCCGGGCTGCGCGCAAGCGCGGCCAGGATCTCGAACTCGACGTAGGTCAGGCGGACCGGCTCGCCGCGCAGCTCGACCGACCGCTTGGACAGGTCGATGTGCAGGTCGTCGTGCACGAGCGGCTCCTCCGGGGAGTCGCCGTTGCGGGTCAGCTCGGCGCGCCGCAGCACAGCTTTGACGCGGCTTCGGAACTCGCGCATCGAGAACGGCTTGGTGATGTAGTCGTCGGCGCCGAGCTCGAGGCCGAGCACCTTGTCGAACTCCTCGGCCTTCGCGGTGAGCATGATGATCGGCACCGCGCTGCGGGCCCGCAGCCGCTTGCAGACGTCGAAGCCGTCGGTCTCCGGCAGCATCACGTCGAGGACCACGAGGTCGAAGCGGCCCTCCTCGAAGCGGTCGAGCGCCTCCTGGCCCGTGCCGGCGGTCACCACCTCGTAGCCGTCCTTGCGGAGCGGATACGTGAGCAGCGTCTGGATGGACTCCTCGTCATCCACAAGAAGAATCCTTGGCGCTTCACTCGACATCGCCTGGGCCTTAACAAACGAAATTGTAGGTTGGAGCGAAGTTGCCAGCGGAAAATTTGATCGAGCCGCGCCTCTACCGCGCCGCCTTCCTCCCGGCGCTGCTCGCGCTGGTGGTCGCCGCGTTCTCGCTGGAGAACAGGCCACGCCCGGTCCCGCAGGGGCTCGCCGCCGACGTCCTGTTCGAGGGAACCCTGGCGTCCTCGACCGTGAACGCGATCTTGCAGGACGCGCCCGACCGGCGCGCGGGGACGCCCGGCGACCGCAGGACGGCCCGCCGCGTGGCCGCCGCGTTCCATCGCTTCGGCTTCACCACGACCACCGACCGCTTCCGCGACGGTGGCCAGCGGCTCGTGAACGTGATCGGGCGCCGTCCCGGGCTGTCGCGGCGCCAGGTCGTGCTGGCGGCCTCCCGCGACGCGCTGTCGGTGCCGGACGCCACCGGCAGCGCCGCCGACACGGCGGCGCTGATGGAGGTGGCGCGCACGCTCTCCGGGCGCGCGGCGCACAAGACGGTCGTGCTGGCCTCGCTCGACGGCGGCACGCGCGGCGACGCCGGGGCGCGCAGGCTGGCACCCGCCCTCGGCGACCCGAGCCTGATCGCCGGGATACTCGTCTTGTCGAACACCGGCGCCTCGCGCTCGCGCGGGCCGCTCCTGATCGACTGGTCGAACGACGACCGCCGCGGGAGCCTCGGGCTGCGCCGCACCGCGGCCGACTCGCTGCGCAACGAGCTGGGGGTGGACGGCGGCCCGGAGGCCACCCCGCCGGCGCAGGTATCGCGGCTGTCGCTGCCGGTGGGCGACGGTGCGCAGGGCGTCTTCCTGGCGCACGGGCTGCCCGCCATCCGGCTGTCCGGCAGCGGCGAGCTGGCGCCGCCGCCCGGGCGGCGGCGCGCGAGCGACCTGAACGAGGAGCGCTACGGCACGATC
>DASVQK010000082.1:0-19221 GCA_036389105.1 Thermoleophilaceae bacterium | reverse complement strand
GGCTTCGGCGGCCACAACAGCGTGCTGGTGTTGGCCGCCGACGAGGGGGACGGATAGGGCGATGGCCACGGCGACGATCGTCGAAGCCACGCGGGTGACGCCCGAGGACCTGGACGCCGGCCTGGCGTTCCAGAACCTCGGGCGCACGATCACCGAGTCCGACGTGGTGGGCTTCGCGGGCCTGACGGGCGATTACAACCCGCAGCACGTGAACCGCGACTGGACCGAGCGCAACACCCCGTTCGGCGAGCGGATCGCCCACGGCCTGCTGTTGAGCTCGGTGGGCGTGGGGATGATCCCGCCGCGGCTGAAGCGCGCGCTCGGCCCGATGCGCACCGCCACGGCCGTCTACAAGAAGCCGGTGGTGCTGGGCGACACCATCCACATCTCGGGGCGGGCCCGAGGCCGGGAGGAGGAGGATGGCGGGCCGCCGCCGCTCGAGCTGCGCGTGCTCAACCAGCGCGACGAGACCTGCTGCAAGATGAAGCTCGGGTTCGGCCCGCGCGGCGAGCCCCCGGCGATCGCCCCGTGGCCGGAGGAGCCGGTCGACTCGGTGGAGATGACGATGGAGGAGCTGCTCGAGGGGCGCCCGTACCGGACGCCCGGGCGCACGCTGACGGAGTCGCACGTCGTGGGGTTCTCGAGCGTGACCGGCGACTGGTCCCCCGCCCACGCCGACGCCGAGTGGGCCCGCCAGAGCGCCTACGGTGCGCGCACGGCGCAGGAGATGCTGATCATCGCGGTGGCGGCGCCGATGGTGCCGCTCGACGTGTCGCGGCTGATCGCCGCGCGCAAGGCCGACATCGCGTGGCACCGCCCGGCGCTGGTCGGGGACACGATGACGATCGAGGGCCGGCTCGTGCAGCTGCTGCCCGCCGGGGACGGCATGGTCCAGGAGCTGTACGAGTTCTGGACCCTCAACCAGCGCGGGGAGCCGCTCGCGTCGCTCAGCCTGAGCCTCGTGATGCAGGATCCCCGCAGCGCCGGTTAGGCCTGCCGTGCTGCTCGAGGGCAAGCGCGTCCTGGTGACCGGGCTGCTTACGCACCGCAGCATCGCGTTCGCCGCCGCGCGCGAGGCGCAGGCGGCCGGCGCCGAGGTGATCCTCACGAGCTACGGGCGCTCGCGGCGCGCCACCGAGCGGGCCGCGCGCGGGCTGGCCGCGCCGGTCGAGGTCCTGGAGCTGGACGCGTCGAAGGACGACGACTTCCCGGCGCTGGCGCGCGAGTTGGAGGAGCGCTGGGGCGGCCTCGACGGCGCGCTGCACGCGATCGCATGGGCGCCGCCGGCGCTGGTGCGCGGCGGCCTCCTGGCCGGCGAGCGCGGCGACGCGGCGCGCGCGTTCGAGATCAGCGCCTACTCGTACAAGAGGCTGGCCGAGACGGTGGCGCCGCTCATGCCGCGCGGGGGGAGCATCGTCGGCCTGACGTTCGCGCCGGAGGTGGCTTGGCCCGGGTACGACTGGCTGGGGGTACTGAAGGCGGCGCTCGAGGCCCTCAACCGCTACCTGGCCTACCACCTCGGGCCCGCGGGAGTCAGGACCAACCTGCTGGCGGCCGGCCCGATCCGCTCGGTGGCGTCGGAGGTGTTCGAGCGCTTCGACGTGCTGTGCGACGCCTGGGAGGCGCAGGCGCCGCTCGGGTGGGACTCCGACGACCCGACGGACGTGGGGCGCGCCGCGTGCCTGCTGCTGTCGGACTGGTCGAGCTCGATGACCGGCGGCATCCTCCACGCCGACGGCGGCTACCACGCGATGGCGCGGCCCGCCGAGTTCAACTTCGGCAGCGCCGAGCCCCTGTCGGTGTCCGCGTGAGCCCGACGGTCCTGCTCACCGGCCCCGCGGGCGTGGTCGGCACCGCCCTCGTGGAGCGCCTGGACGCGGGCGGCCTGATCTGCCTGACCCACCAGAGCGACGTCGAGGGCACGGCCGCGCGCACTGTGCGGGGCGACGTGAGCCGGCCGCGGCTGGGCCTGACCCTGGCCGACTACGACGAGCTGGCGCGCGAGGTGGACGTGGTGGTGCACTCCGCGGCGGTGACGCGCTTCGACGCCTCGCGCGAGGAGACGTTCGCGGTGAACGTGGAGGGCACCAGGAACATGCTGGGCTTCGTGGAGGACTCGGGGGCGCGCCTGCTCCAGCTGAGCACCGCCTTCGTGACGATCGGAGAGGTGGCGCAGAGCGGCTGGGTGGGAGCCAAGCACTACCTCGACTCCAAGCGCGCGGCCGAGGCGCTGGTCGAGGACAGCGGGCTCGACTTCTACGTCATACGCCCGTCGGTGATCGTTGGGGACTCGCACACCGGCGAGGTGGCCCGCCTCCAGGGGTTCCACTTCTTCATGCGCGCGCTGCTCAAGGACGACCTGCCGATCCTGCCGGTCGAGGACGGCGACCTGGTGGACTTCGTGCCCGCCGACCTGGTGGCGGACGTGGTGGCCGCGATGGTGGACGAGCCGCCGCCCACGCGGTCCTCGTGGATCACGGCGGGCGAGCGCGCCTGGAGCGCCGCGAAGTCGATCGACGAGGCCCGGGCGGCGGCCGCGAAGCGTGACCACCCGGTGCCGCGCCCGCGGCTGGTGGCGCCCGAGATGGTGGACCGCCTGATCCGTCCGGTGTTCTTCCCCGAGCTCCCGAAGCGGATCGTGCGGCGCTACGACCAGGTGACCAGCATCGCCACCGTGGTGGTCACGCCCCACCCGTTCGAGTCGTCGCTCGACGAGCTCTCGCTGCACTACGGGCGCGACTTCGAGCTCGACCTGGACCGCACGTTCCGGAGCTCGATCGGATACCTCATCGACACGCTGGGCCGGCCGGTGGAGGCGTGATGCCCACCCAGGCCGCGGCGGTGGACCCGGTGGCGCTGGCGGACGTGTACCGCGACCACGTGAACGCCACCCACGCGATCACGGCGTCGGTGATGTCGGGCCACGCCGAGGTGCGGGCCGAGGGCTGCTCGATCTTCGACGAGGCGGGCCAGGAGTACCTGGACTGCGGGGGCAACGGCGTGTTCCTGCTGGGCCACCGCCACCCCGACGTGACGGCGGCCGTGCACGCGCAGCTCGACAGCCAGCCGCTCCAGGGGCGCTTCCTGCTCAGCCCGGTGCTGGCCCGCGCCGCGGAGGCGCTCGCGCGGGTCACCCCGGACGGCCTCGAGTACGTGTTCTTCCACTGCTCGGGCGCCGAGGCCGTGGAGATGGCGATCAAGCTGGCCCGGCTGGCCGGCAAGACGCGCCTGGTGGCCACCGAGGGCGGCTTCCACGGCAAGTCCACGGGTGCGCTGAGCCTGACGGGCCGGGCGAAGTACCGCGAGCCGTTCGTCCCGCTGCTGCCGTCGGTGCAGCACGTGCCCTACGACGACCTGGACGCCATGTCCGCGGCGCTGCGCCAGTGCCCGGGCGAGTGCTGCGTGTTCGTCGAGCCCGTGCAGGGCGAGGGCGGAGTGCGCATCCCGGCGCCGGGATACCTGCGCCAGGTCGAGGCCCTGTGCCGCGAGCACGACCAGCTCCTGGTGCTGGACGAGATCCAGACGGGCCTGGGCCGGCTGGGCCTGTGGTGGGGCGCCGACATCGACGACGTCTGCCCCGACATCCTGCTGAGCGGCAAGGTCCTCGGCGGCGGCGTGTTGCCGGTGAGCGCCGTGGTGGCGACGCCCGAGGTGTACGCGACCCTGAACCGGGACCCGTACCTGCACTCGTCCACGTTCGCCAACTCGCCCGTGATGTGCGCGGCGGCCGCGGCCACGATCGAGGTGCTGGAGACCACGGACACGATCGAGCGCAGCGCGCGGGTCGGGGCCGCGATGCTCGAGCGGCTGCGCTCGACAGTGGAGGAACGCGGCCGCGCCGTGGTGTCGGAGGTGCGCGGCATGGGCCTGCTGCTCGGCATCGAGCTGACGTCGCCGGGGGTGGCCGGCGAGTTCCTGTTCGAGCTGATCGGCGAGCACCGCGTGCTGCCGAGCTACTCCTTGAACCAGGACGCGACGGTCCGGCTCACGCCCAGCGCGCTGATCTCGGACGAGCAGCAGGAATGGCTGTTCGACGCCGTGGCGGCAACTCTTCGGACCGTTACCGAAAGGACGGGATAGGGATGCGGAAGCACGTCGAAGTGAGCGGGGTACACCCGAACGGATCCGCCGACCGGGCGTTCGGCGTCCTTCGCGAGCTGGACCGGCACGTGCAGCACGGCGACGTGATCCAGTCGCTGGCGGTCGAGCCGCTGTCGGACCACGAGCGGATCTCGCACTGGGAGACGAAGTTCAGGGCCGGGCTGCTGCGCTGGTCGCAGCGCGACCGGTTCGACGACGCCACGCACACGATGACCTTCGAGCTGTGCGAGGGCGACGCCGAGACGCTCGAGGGCACGTGGCGGATGGACGACGTCGACGGCGGCTGCCGGATCACCTTCGAGTGCGAGTTCGACCTCGGGATCCCGTCGCTCAGCGAGTTCCTGGACCCAGTGGCCGTGCGCGTCCTGCGCGAGACCGTCGTGGCTCAGCTGACCGAGATCTTCGGCGCCGACTTCACCGTCGACGAGGCCGGCGCGAGCTTTGCGCAGCCCTCGGCCGGAACTTAGACTCGGATGATCGAAGGGGCGGCGACAGCGGGGGCGGACGCGACCGGCGCGGGGGCGGCCTTCATGGCCCGCGAGCGGGCGGCGCTGGAGAGCGCGCTGCCCGGCCTGAACGCGCGCGCCCTGGAGCTGCCGCTGCTCGAGCGCGAGAAGGAGGACAGCGGCCTGATCGCCGCCTTCCGCGACGTGGGCGGACCCGGCCTGCTGGTGCCCGCCACGCACTCGGGCATCGGCCTGACCGCGGTGGACGCGGTGCGGGTGCACCGGGCGTTGGGGGCCCTGTCGCCGTCGCTCGCCGTGGCCGTGACCATGCACAACTTCTCGATCGCCACCCTGGTGGAGGTCAGCCGCGGGTCGGACGGGATGGAGTGGTTCCTGCTCGAGGCCGTGGCCAGCGACAACCGCCTGGTGGCCTCCGGCTTCGCCGAGGGCCGGCCGGGGCAGGGCATCCTCGCGCCGGTGATGACGGCCACCCGCAACGGCTCCAAGGTCACCATGAGCGGCAGCAAGAAGCCGTGCAGCCTGTCGGCCTCGATGGACATGCTCACCGCCAGCTTCCGCATGGTCGACGGCGACGAGGAGAAGCTGGCCGTGGCGATGATCCCGGCCAGCTCGCCGGGCCTGGAGCGCAAGCCGTTCTGGAGCACCTGGGTGCTGGCCGGCGCGGAGAGCCACGAGGTGATCCTGAACGACGTCGAGATCGACGAGCAGCTGGTGATCGTGACCGACACCGAGGTCGGCGACGGCGGCATGAGCGACCTGGACGCCCGCGGCCTGCTCTGGTTCGAGCTGCTGATCACCGCCTCGTACGTGGGGGTGGCCAGCGCGCTGGTGGAGCGCGCGCTGGAGTCCGGCAAGGGCTCGCCGGCCGAGCGCGTGGCGCCGGCGATGGAGCTGGAGGCCTGCGTGGCCGCGCTGGAGGGCGTGGCGCGCGGACTGGACGCCGACGAGCCCGCGGCCGACCTGCTGAGGCGCGGCATGCTGGTGCGCTACGCGTCCCACGAGGCCGTGTCGCGGTCCGTGCGCGGCGCCGCCGAGACGCTGGGCGGCATGGCGTTCATCGGCTCGAGCGAGGTGGCGTACCTGATCGCCGCCGCGCACGCCCTGGCTCTGCACCCGCCGTCGCGGACGCGGATGTGGGCGCCCCTGGCCGACGCCCTCCAGGGCGCGCCGCTCAAGGTCGACTAGCGGCCGGCTAGAACGGGATGTTGTGGTGGACCTGCGGGGCCCGCGGGCGCTTCGTGGCGAGCGCTCCCAGGGCGGCGCACAGTCGCGGGCGCGTCTCCGCCGGCAGCACGACCTCGTCGATCACGCCGTCGCGGGCCGCGGCCAGCGCGCCCTGGTGCTCGGCCGCGTACTCCTCGGCCAGCCGGTCGATGGCGGCGTGCGCGTCCGGGGCCTGCGCGATCTCGCGGCGATGGATGATGCCCACCGCCTGGCGCGCACCCATGATCCCGAGAGCGGCGCGCGGCCACGCGAAGGCGAAGTCGGCGCCCAGGTCCTTCGAGTTCATCGTGATGTAGCCGCCGCCGTAGGCGTGGCGCAGCACGACCGTGATCTTGGGGACCTCCGCGGCGGCGAACGCGTGCAGCAGCTTGGCGCCGTTGCGGATCACGCCGAGCGACTCCTGCCGCGTGCCGGGCATGAAGCCCGGCGTGTCCACCAACACGATCAGGGGCAGGCCGAACGAGTTGCACACGCGCACGAAGCGCGCGCCCTTCTCCGCCGCGGCCGAGTCCAGCACGCCGCCCAGGTAGCGCGGCTGGTTGGCCAGCACGCCCACCGACCGCCCGTCCAGGCGGGCGAAGCCGGTGACCAGGTTGCGCGCCCACTTGGGCGCCACCTCGAGCAGGACGCCGGCGTCGACGATCCGCCGCGTCACCTCGCGCACGTCGTAGGCCCGTCCGGTCTCGCGGGGTATGCAGGCGCCGGGGTTCTCGCCCGGCGGCGGCTGCGGCTCGGCCTCAGGGGGCGACTCCCAGGCGTTCTGCGGCAGGTACGAGAGCAGCTCGCGGGCGAGCACCGCTCCGTCCACCTCATTGGGCACCACGAACTGGCACACGCCGTTCTTCTGGTGGACCTTGTCGCCGCCCAGAGCCTCCGCGTCGACCTCCTCGCCCGTCACCTCCCGCACCACCTGCGGCCCGGTGAGGAACATGCTGGCGTGCTGGGTCATCACGGTGAAGTCGGTCAGCGCCGGCGAGTAGCAGCCGCCTCCCGCGGACGTGCCCGTGACGATCGAGATCTGCGGCACGCACCCCGACAGCTCGACGTTCGCCTTGAACACGCGGGCGTACGCCGCCAGGGCGGAGGTCCCCTCCTGCATGCGCGCGCCGGCCGACTCGATGAAGCCCACCACCGGGACCCGTGCGTCGCCGGCCAGCTCGAGCACGCGGCAGATCGTGGCCGCGTGGGCCTCGCCGAGCGAGCCGCCGGCGAAGCGGCCGTCCTCGGCGAAGCAGAAGACCGGGCGTCCGGCGACGCTTCCCCACGCGGCGATCACGCCGTCGCCGTCCTGGGCCTTGTCGCCCAGGCTGTCCGACTTCACCACGGAGCGGATCACGTGGACGGAGTCGGGGTCGCACAGCACCTCGAGCCGCTCGCGCGGCGGCAGCGGCCCGACCGCGCCGGCGTCTTCGTGTTCGAGGTCGGCTATCTCCACGCCGACGGCCTCTGTCGAATCTCCCGACGACGGGAGAAACCGGTCATCGCCTGCATCGTTCCCCCTCGCCGGGACTGTCACAGCCGCTCCCTCGTGGCTCAGCTGCCCTGAACGGGCAGTTTCGTCGAGCGGTCGTTAGTAGTCAAGGCCAGACGGAGAACCAGCCGCGCGAGCTTGCGGCCGTTCCAGGCGATCGGCGCCCTGCCCTCGGGCTCGATCTCGAACGCCGCGCCGGGGATCGCGTCCGCGTACGCCCGTGCCAGATCGTGGGGATGCCGCGGGTCGAGCTTGTCGCGGCTGCCCACCACGAGCGTGGGCGTCTGGATCGGCGCGAGGTCTCCGAACGAGTCGAACGGCGCGCGGCGCAGGTTTGCCTGGGTGGCGTCGGCCACCGCGCAGAGGTCGCGGTGCTGCGCCAGCCGGCGGAGCGTGAGGGCGGGAAGCGACATGGACATCGCGGGGTCGCCGATGTCCTGGAGCGCGGCCACGTAGCCCTCGGCGCCCCCGGAGCGGATCGCCGCCGCCAGGTGGTCCGCCACCCGCAGGTCGTCCTCGTTGGGGTGCCGGTCGGGGTCGAAGGCCGGCGTGATGGCCACGATCCCCGACACGCGCTCGGGGTGGTCGAGTGCGACGCGCAGCGCGGTGTGGCAGCCCATCGAGCCGCCGACGAGCACGGCGCGACCCACGTCGAGCGCGTCGAGGACGGCCAGCAGGTCGGCGCCGAGCGAGTCGTAGCCGTAGTCCTCGGGATCGGAGGGCGCCGTCGAGCGTCCGTGCGCGCGGGCGTCGTAGGCGATCACCCGGAAGCCGTTGCGCTCGAGCTCGTCGGACCCCATCAGCACGTACTCGCGCGTCATCGTCAGCCCGTGCAGCAGCACGACGGCGGCCCCCCGCGGCGGCCCGGTCTGGCAGACGGCCAAGCGCACGCCGGCCGGCGACGCGATGCCGATCTCGCGGGCTTCGCCGTCGGCCATCAGACGGGCGCCCCCGTGCCGGTCTCGAGGGCCAGAGCGCCGCTGTACGCCGGATCGAGGTCCAGGCGCGCGACGGTGCACGGGGGGCGCGCCCCGTGCCGCTCGTCGATCGCCACCGCGCTGACCGCGGCCCCCGGCGCGGCCAGCGAGATCGCCCGGAACGGAAACGTCAGCCCGCGGCCGATGAGCTTCGAGAACGACTCCTTGGCGCTCCAGGCGTCGAGGAACCCGGCCAGCCGGGCGCGCTCGGGCAGCCCGGCGTACCAGTCGCGCTCGGATGGGGCCAGCACCGCGTCGGCCAGCAGCGCGAGGCGCTTGCGCGGACGCCGCAGCTCCACGTCCACGCCGACCTCGCGGTGGGACGCGACGGCGATCGCCGCGAGGTCGCCGGAGTGGGAGACGTTGAACGCGATCGGGCTGCCGAGCTCCGGCACGAGGTGCGGCTTGCCGTGGGGCCCGTAGGCGATGGGCACCTCGCGCGGCGCCAGGCCGGTGTAGGCGGCCAGCAGCTCGCGCAGGGTCCCGCGCGCCGCGGTGAAGCGCGCCCGGCGACGCTCGCCAGCGCGCGCGGCCTCATCGGGTGTCAGCCACCCCCCGACGGCGGTGGCCCGTTCGGGGGAGGTCGGAAGGACCCAGACATGGACGCCGCCCGGTGCGAGCGCGTCCGCGGCGCGGCCGAGATAATCCGGCGGCGGCCCGTCGGCGCCGATACGGTGCAGTTCCACAGCGTCGATGCAACCTCTCGGCGCCCGCCCCGTCAAGGGGCCGGGCATGGGCGAACGTGCCAAGGGTCCTCCTACCCCCCCAAACGGGGGATGATACCCCTCCGGAAGCCTTGACTGTTGGGAGAGCCCTGATCAGAATGACTAGTACCGGGTGGCTCCATGCCCTGGGACGCATGTGCTGCTGAACTTCGGTCGAGGGGGATAGGGAATGCAGGTTGCGGCTCTTGAGCCGGTGCGGCCGTCGCGCGAGTGGCCGCGTGTGGCCGAGCGCTCGCGCGTGTCGGTGACGCCGACGTCGTGGACGCCGGAGACCCGAATCGGGATGAGCGAGTGGGCCGCGCAGGGTCGACGCCTGGGCGTGATAGGCCGCGGAGCCGGCTGGTGGATCGGCGACTGGCTGCGCTACGGCAACGAGAAGTTCGGCGAGCGCTACGTGCGCGCGTCGAAGATCACGGGCTACGGCGTGCAGACGCTCATGAACATGGTGTACGTCGCCTCGCGCTTCGAGCCGGAGCGCCGTCGCGAGAGCCTGTCGTTCAGCCACCACGCCGAGGTGGCCGCCATCGATCCCGAGGCGCAGGACCGCTGGCTCGAGCGCGCCGCTCAGGAGCGGCTGTCGGTGCGCTGCCTGCGCGAGGAGATGCGGCACGCGCAGCGGGCGAGGTCGTCGTCGAAGCGCCTCTCCGCCCCGCGCGCCGACGAGTTGGTCTGCCCGGAGTGCGGCTGCAAGCTCAACAAGCGCGAGCGCGCGGCGCTCACCGCCGGCGACTGACTAGTCGGCCGAGCCGCCGAACCGGCGGCGCAGGCGCCGGTGGCGGTGCAGGAACACCCGCCGCAGCAACGCGGTCTGCCAGCGCCCGGCGAGCGGGACGCGCGGCACGTGCAGCACGCGGTCGGTGACGACGCAGCCGTCGCCCGCGGCCTCGATCGCCCGCTCGTGCTCCCACACCCGCTGCGTGCCGAGCGACGAGCGCTCCAGGAAGCCGCGACCCGGGTCGAGGCGCACGATCGTAAGGTCGTCGTAGTCCACGGGCAGCACCCCTAACAGCAGGACCCAGCTGCGAAACGCCCGGCGCCCCAGCGGGGCCAGCGACGGATCGAGGCGGTCGAGCCCGGGCGGATGGGTCATGCGGAGCAGGGGGGCGAGCTCGTAGTTGACACCCGCAATCGACGAGACGTGCTGCCACACGCGCTCGGGCGGGGCGGCCAGGCGCGAGCGCGCGGTGAGCTCGTAGGCCGTCACGGCGCCGTGCGCGCCGAGGCGGCTAGAGCGGCGGGAGGCGCACGCGGGGGGGCCCGCCGTGCCCGTCGCGCTCGGTGTGCTTCTTGCCCTTGTCCGCCTCGTCCTCGGGCGGGGGCGGCGGGGGCGGGGCGGGGGCCGCGGGGGCGGTCGACTGGTGGCGGTTCCAGCCCGGGGCGTGCTCGTGGCCGAGCGCGCGATGGCGGCCCCGGTCGCCGTGCCTGCGGCCGTGGCCGCGGCCTCCGCCGTCGGGCGTGGCGTTGCCAGGCGCGGTCGAGCCGGGCGTGGAGGGCCCGTGACGATGGCGGCGCTTGTGGCCGCCCCGCACCGTGCCGTCGCGGTGAGCCGAGGCGCGGTCGCCACCCGGGCGGGCGTCCGTGGCGAGCGAGTCCTTCTCGGCGTCCCGGCCGGCCAAGACGCCCGCGGCGGCTCCCGAGGTGAGCGACTCGAGCCTGATCCGCGACCCGTCGGGCGAGGTGGCCACGCCCCCCCTGGGGGACACGGGCGTGTCGCCGTCGGCCGGGTCGATCCCGTTGCGCACCACCAGTCCACCCCCGACCACACCGGCGGCGACGAGGGCCGCGACGGCGAGCTTGGCGATCGAGCCGGCCCCGATGCCGGCCCCGATGCCCCCGGCGGTTCCGCCGGCGGCGGCTCCCCCGGCCGCGAGTCCCCCGGCGGCTCCGGGCCCCACGCCGGCGGCGGCGAGGATGCCTCCCTTGAGACCGACGGTGGGAGCGATCGGCAAGAGGCACGCGACCATCTGGCGCTGGCGCTTGACCTGCTCGCGGAAGTCGGCACAGGCGGGGCACGACTTGAGATGGCGCCGCAGCGGCCCGCGGCGAAGCGCGCCGCCGGTGAGGGTGGCCAGCTGCTCGCGGATCTGCTCGCACGGGATCTCGCGCGCCTCGCGGCTCTCTATCAGCGAGGAGCGGGCCTGGAACACGAGCGACTTGACCTTCATCGGCGGGCACCCGACGATCTGCGCGATCTCGGCGTGGGAGAGGTCGCCGAGCTCGGAGAGCACCAGTGCCGCGCGCTGGTCGACCGGCAGCTCGCGCATGTCCGCCAGGAGGCGGCGCAGGTCGTCGCGCTGGGCGACCTCCTCGGAGAAGCCGGCGGTGGGCACGTCGTCGATCTCGGCCGGCTGCTCGTGACGGGCGCGCAGGATCGAGAGGCAGCGGTTGCGGGCGATCGTGTAGAGCCACGGCTTGAGCCGGATCTCCTTGTCGCTGCCGCTGATGTCGCGATAGGCCGAGATGAACGTCTGCTGGACGGCGTCCTCCGCCTCCTCGCGGGAGCGCAGCATGTGGCGGCAGAACGAGAGGATGCCGCGGTGGTGGCGGTCGTACATGGCCTCGAACGCGGCGTCGTTGCCGCGGCGGAGCTGCTCGACGAGGCGCTCGTCGCCGAACGCCGCCAGCAGTCGCGGCGAGCGCGGCTGGATCCCGCCGCCGGGGCGCGGCAGGGAAGAGACTTCCATGTCCCCATTATCGTCGCCCGATAGGGCCGTTCAAACACCAATGTCCCACCTGCCCGAGAGTCCAACGTTTCTTAACGCGCGGCGGGGGCCGGAGTTGGGCGGTTATCCTGCCGGTCCCGTGGTCAGCGTCAGCAGCGGCGACTTCGTCTTCGACGGGCACCGGCTCGTGTACTACGAGTACGGCTCCGGCCCGCGGCCGTTCCTGCTCATGCCGGGGCTGCTCCTGCCCCAGACGCTGCACCGCCCGCTCGCGCAGGCGCTGGCGGAGCGCGGCAACCGGGTGATCACGCTTGACCTGCTCGGGCACGGCGAGTCCGACCGCCCGCGCGACATGTGGCGCTATTCGATGCCCGCCCTCGGCGAGCAGGCCGTGGCGCTGCTCGACCACCTCGAGATCGACGAGGCCGTGGTGGGCGGCACCTCGCTCGGCGCCAACACCGCGCTCGAGGCCGCGGTGCGCGCCCCGGACCGCATGCGCGGGCTGGTGATCGAGATGCCGGTGCTGGACAACGCGCTGCTCGGCTGCGCGCTCGCCTTCACGCCGCTGCTCGTGTCGCTGACCTTCGGCGCGCCGATCACGCGGCTGATCAGCCGCGTGGCCGCGCGGGTGCCGCGCGGCCTGACCCACCTGACCGACGTCGGGCTCGACTGGATCAGCCTGGACCCGGGCCCCTCCGCCGCCTACCTCCAGGGACTCTTCTTCGGCCGCGTGGCGCCGCCGCGCTCCGAGCGCAGCCGGATCGAGACGCGGACGCTGGTGATCGGGCACGGCCGCGATCCGGTGCACCCGTTCTCCGACTCCGACGCCCTGGTCCGCGAGCTCCGCAACGGCCGAATGGTCGAGGCCAACTCCATCCTCGAGCTCCAGCTGACCCCCGGCCGCCTGACCGGCGAGGTGGCCCGCTTCCTCGACGAGTGCTGGCGCCGCCCCGCCAGCCGCGAGACCACCGTCCCGCGGCGCGAGGCCTCGGCCTAGCGCCCACTGCGCAACGCCGCCGTGCCGGGCGTGTTCCGGGCACGATGAGGCGCCGTTCGAGCCTGCTCGCCGTGCCGCTCGCGCTGGCCGCCGCGACCCCGTGCCCGGCGGCGGCGCCGGCGGCGGGGTCCGCACGCGCCGTCGACTTCGAGCTGAGGCCGGCACGGGTGCACGCCGCCGGCCGCGGGCCGGTCACCTCGCGGCCGCTGCGGCCGGGACGGGCCTTCAACGTGGTCGGACTGCGCTGGGCGTCGGGGCCGGCTCCGGCGGTGCGCCTGCGCGTGCGCCGCGACGGGAGGGGCTGGAGCCGCTGGGTGCGGGTGGGCGCCGACGGCGACCACGGCCCCGACGCGGGCAGCGGCGAGCGCACCCGCCGGGCGTCGGATCCGCTCTGGACGAGGCGGGCCGACTGGGTCCAGTACCGGCTGTCGCGGCCCGTGGGCGGCCTGGTGCTCCACTTCGTGCGCACGCGGCCGGCGGCCGCGGCGGCGGCGCACGCCCGGGCCCGGCTGTCGGCCGCCCAGGCGGAGGCGCAGCCGGAGATCGCGCCGCGCGCCGAGTGGGACCCCGGCAACGACTGCCCGCCGCGCACGACCCCGGCGCACGGGCAGGTCGACGTCGCGTTCGTGCACCACACCGCGGGCGCCAGCTACTACTCGCCCGAGGACGTGCCGTCGATCATCCTCGGCATCTGCCGCTACCACCGCAACTCGAACGGGTGGAACGACCTCGGCTACAACTTCGTCGTCGATCGCTTCGGCAGGCTGTGGGAGGGCCGCGCGGGCGGGATCGACCAGCCGGTGATCGGGGCACAGGCGCAGGGGTTCAACTCGCAGTCCACGGGGATCGCCAACCTGGGCACGTTCTCCGACGCGCCGCAGACCGACGCCGCGCTGTCGGCGATGGCCCGGCTGATCCGCTGGAAGCTGCCGCTCCACGGCCAGCCGACGGCGGGCAGGACCACGCTCGTCTCGGGTGGCGGCGAGACCAACCGCTGGCCGTCGGGCCGGCCCGTGGAGTTCGAGCGCGTGTCCGGCCACCGGGATGCCGACCAAACCGAGTGCCCCGGCGCCGCGCTCTACGCGCAGCTGCCCGACCTGCGCAACCGGGTCGGCTCAGTCGCCCCGGCGCCGGCGGGGGCCCGGCCCACCCTGGCGATCGACCCGCCCACCCCGCGTGTGCAGCGGGGGCGGCTGCTGGCCGTCAGCGGCCGCATCGCCCCGGCCAAGCCGTACGTGACGCTGATCCTGGACCGCAAGGTGCGCGGGCGCTGGACCGGGTACCGCCGCATCGCCCTGCCCGTGCAGGACGGGGCGTTCGCCAAGAAGGTGCGCCTGCGGAAGTTCGGCCTGTACCGGGTCTACGCGCGCTTCGGCGGCGACGGCGGCAACGCGCCCACGCGGTCGCACAAGTACGGCGTGCGCGTGCCGCGCGCCGGCTAGCGCGGCGGCCGCGGGCCGCCGTCCACGATGTCGCGGCCGGTCGGCCGCAGGTTCTCGTCCAGCTCGACCTGCCAGTACCAGCGCGCGAACGTCATGCCTGCCTCGAAGTCGCCCACGTGCGGCTCCACCTGCTCGCCCGCGGCCATTCGCACGATCAGCTCGGGGTAGGTGCGCCCCGGCAGCGCCCCGTACATGTGGGACGGGAAGCCGCCCCCGAAGCGCGTGTTGACGTCGTAGACGGCCACGCCTATCTCGGGGTCGCGGAACACCTGCACCGTGCACGGCCCGCGCACCGGCAGGGACTCGCCCACACGGCGGCCGAGCTCGACCAGCTCGCCGTCGTCGGTCACGGTGCCCTTCACCGACTCGCCGCCGCGCGACTCGATCATCGACCGCGGGATCGCGTTCAGGCAGCGCCCGTCCAGGTCGCACAGCAGGTCGATCGAGAAGTGCGGCCCGCTCATCAGCCGCTGCACCATCGCGGGCTCCTCGCGCTCCACGTAGCGCACGAAGAACTGCATCTCGTCGCGGTCCGCGGCCGGGTGCACCGACCGACCGCCGGAGCCGCGCCGCGGCTTGACGACGACCGGGTAGGACTCGGGCTCGTCGCCGGGCAGCACGGTGGGCGGGCTGGGCAGGCCGTGCGAGAGGAGCAGCTCGTGGGCGGCCCACTTGTCGAATGTCGCGGCCGCCACCTCGGGGGGCGGCACGAACGCGGGGAGGTCCGCCCGCGCGAGCACCTCCAGGTCGAGGTCCGTGAGCGGCACCACGGCGCGCACGTCGTGCTCGCGCACGAGGTCCTGGAGGAACGGGACGTAGCCGGGGTCGTCGAAGAGCGGCGGCGCCACGCGCAGATCGGCCGCGTACTGCGCCGGGGCGAGCGGGTTGGGGTCGGCCGCGATCGTGAACGCGTGTTGCGCGAACGCGCTGACGATGTCGTAGCGCTTGCCGGCGCCGGTGAGCAGGACGGCTACGCGGTCGGTCGCCATCCGCCGGTCTCGCCCTTGTAGAGCCCGTGTCCGCTGGCCAGCATGCGCGCGGTCCGGAGCAGGATCCTGACGTCCAGCCACAGCGAGCGGTGGTCCACGTACCAGACGTCGAGCTCGATCCGCTCGTCCCACGGCAGCGACGCGCGGCCGTTGACCTGCGCCCAGCCGGTGATCCCGGGCTTCACCTCCAGGCGCCGCCGCTGCCGCTCGGTGTACTGGTCCACCTGCGCCTGGATGGTGGGCCGCGGGCCCACGATCGCCATCTCGCCGCGCAGCACGTTCACGAGGTTGGGCAGCTCGTCGAGCGAGAAGCGCCGCAGGAGCGCGCCGACGCGGGTGATCCGGGCGTCGCCGGCGTTCACGGCCATGCCGGCCCCGATGTGCTCGGCGCCGGCGACCATCGTGCGCCGCTTGTAGAGCTCGAACGGCTCGCCGTTCCTGCCCACCCGCCGCTGCCGGTAGATCGGCGACCCGCGCGACTCCAGCCGGATGGCCAGCATCGCCGCCGCCAGGAGCGGCGCGGTCACCACCAGCGCCAGGGCCGCGACGGCCGCGTCGAGCGGTCGGCTCACCGGGTGCCCTCCGCCTTCTCCCAGCCCGCCGGCGTACCGCTGCGAAGCCAGTCCCAGAGCCCGGCGGCGGGCGATGCCGTAACCAGCACGTAGTAGTACGCCAGCCGCAGCGGCCGCGCGGGCACGAGGCGGGCCAGGGCGGCGCCCGCGAGCAGCGCCAGCTGCGCTCCCAGGGTGACCGCGTACACCCAGCCGTCGCCCAGCAGCGCCACGTTGGCGGCCAGCGCGACGACGTGCAGGAACGGCGTGAGGTAGCGCAGCACTCGGTGCGACCCGATCTGGAGCGCGTACAGCGGACCGTAGCCGCGCGGGGACAGCATCCCGCCGCGCAGGACGATCGGCCACGTGTGGCTCATCATGCGCCGCTTGCGCCGGAACTCGCCCTCGATCGAGGGCACCATCTTCTCCTCGGCGCGAGCGGCCGGCTCGTAGACGGCGCGCCAGCCGCGCTTGACCATGTTGAACGGGAACGAGAGGTCGTGGCCCATGCGCGGGTCGACCACCATGTACGCCTCGCGCCGGGTGGCGTACAGCGCGCCGTTGCCGCCGGTCACCCCGGCCAGGCGCGACTCGAGCGCGCGCACCGCCATCTCGTAGCGCCAGTACGCGCCCTCCTCGTTGGTCCCGTCCGCGCGGGTGAAGCGCACCTGGCCGCACACGTAGCCCACGCGCGGGTCGGCGAACGGCGCGACCAGGCGGCTCAGCGCGTCCGGCGCCAGCCGGCTGTTTGCGTCCGAGAAGGCCACGAGGTCGCCGCTCGCCGCCTCGACCCCGGCGTCCTGCGTGCGGATCTTGCCGCCGCGCGGCAGCTCCAGCACGCGGTCGGCCCCCGACTCGCGCGCGATCTCCGCCGTCCGGTCGGTGGAGCCGTCGGAGGCCACGATCAGCTCCAGGCGGTCGCGCGGGTAGTCCAGCGCCAGGGCGTTGGCCAGCTTGTCCGCGATCACCCGCTCCTCGTCGTAGGCGGCCACGATCAGCGAGACCCGCGGCGCCTCGGCGCCGGCGGCGGCGTGGTGCCCCCCGCTGGTGCGGCGCAGGCGCGAGATCAGCCAGAGCAGGAGCGGGTAGCCGGCGTGCGTGTACACGATCAGGGCGGCCGAGACCCAGAACAGGACCTCCAGCACGGGCCTCATCCTGACGCGACCATCGGCGCGCTCGGGCCGGCCCGCGCGGCCACGCGCTCGGCCAGCCGCTCGATCGTCGGGCACGGCACACCGTGCCGCGCGGCCGCGCGCAGCACCGAGCCGGCGATGGCATCCAGCTCCGGCTCCACTCCCGCCGCGATGTCGCGCTGCATCGAGCTGCCAAGCGTGGCGTGGGCGTCGGCCAGCTCGCCCATCGTCGCGGCCGGGTCCACGTCGGCGCCGTCCGCGGCCGCCACCGCGGCCGCCTCGCGCACCGCCTCCTCGAGCTCGTCGCGCAGCTCGGGCGTGTTGCGGATCGGCCCGAGCGGGAGGTCGTAGGCGCTGGTCGTCAGCGCCAGCGCGTTCAGCCGCACGAGCTTGCCCCACATAGCCTGGGCCTCCGAGGCCATCACGCGGGCCGGCACCTCGGCCCGCTCGAGCGCGGTGGCCAGCGCGTCCAGCTGCTCGCGCATGGCCGGGTCGCTCGAGGCCATGTCGATCCGCAGGAAGGGGCTCGACTGCACGACGTGCGTGGGCTCCGTCCGGTACGCCTCGATCCGGATCGACCCCGCCACGGCACGCGTGCCGAAGCGCTCGCGCAGCGGTCCGAGGTGGTCGAGCCCGTTCAGCAGGGGCAGGACCAGGCGCGGCTCGGCGCGCACCCGCTCCAGGGCGGCGTCCAGCGCCCCCGCCTTGGTGGCGACGATCAGCGCGTCCGCCGGCCCGTCAACCGCGGTGGCGACCTGCGGTCGAGCGTGGAAGTCGCCCAGGCGCCGGCTCTCGACCCGCAGGCCGTCGCGCTCGATCGCCGCCGCCGTCGGCTCGCGCGCCACGACCGTGACCGGCGCGCCGGCGCGTGCCAGCGCGGCAGCCAAGAACCCGCCCACACCGCCGGGGCCGAGGATCGCGATCGAGGTCACGCGCAAACCGTAGGGCCCGGCCGCCCCTCAGCGCCCGGACAGCAGCTCGCGATACAGCGCCAGCGTCTCCTCCGCGGCGCGGTCCCACGAGTACGGGCCCGCGGCGGCGCGCGCGGCGGCGGCGGCCAGCTCGCGGCGGGCGGGCTCGTCTGAGATGAGCTCGGCGAGCGCAACCGCCAGCGCGGCCGGGTCGCCGGGCGGCACCAGGCGGGCCGCCCCGTGGCGCTCGGCGACCTCGGTGAAGCCGCCGACGGCCGAGAGCACCAACGGCCTGCCGAAGGCCAGCGCCGTGTAGAGCACGCCGGACTGGTCGATCTCGCGGTACGGCAGGACGACCAGGTCGGCGCGGCGGAGGTACGCGGGGATCTCCGGGTCGGTGACGAAGCGCGGCACGAAGCGCACCCGCGGGCCGGCGGCGCGGCGGAGCGGCTCGACGTCCATCCGCGGCATGCCGACCACCCACAGCTCCGCGCCGTCCACACGACGGAACGCGTCCAGCAGAACATCCAGGCCCTTGTAGGGGCGCAGGAGGCCGAAGAAAAGGACCACCGGGCCCTCCACGGCCGCCAGCTCCGGGGGCAGCGGTCGCTCCTGCGGCAGGCGGGTGAGGTAGTCGAACGCCCCGTGCGGGATCACGCGGACGCGCTCGGGCGGCAGGCCGAGCTCGTCACGCAGACGTCGCGCGCCGTGCTCGGAGTGGGCCACGACGGCGTCCATCCGGCGCACCAGCCGGCGGGTGGCCGCGATCTGGCCGCGGCGCGGCTCGCGCGGCAGCACGTCGTGGGCGGTGAGGACGCGCGGGCGGCGCGGCGGCAGCAGCCGAACGTCCAACGGCTGGACGGTCAGCCACTGGTAGTGGACGACGTCCGCGCGCGCGGACACGGCGCGATAGCGGAGCATGTCGGGCACGTGCTCGGCGAGCTTGAGCGCCACGCGGCCGCGGGCGTCCAGGCCGCGGCGGGCGGCGCGGCGGTAGAAGTGCTCGTTGACGCGGTAGCCCTGCTCGCGCGGCACGGGGCCGTAGAGGAAACGGCTCGTGACGAGCTCCACGTCCTGGCCCGCCCGCGCGAGCGCGGCGGCCAGCGAGTGGTCGTACGGGGGCGTGTAGGCCGAGGGGTCGACGAGCTGGATCCTCAAGGGCCGCGATCATTGCGGATGTGCTGGTCACCTACTGCGTCGTCAACACGAACGGGCGCGATCTCCTGCTGCGCTGCCTGGACGCGATCGACCGGGCCCATCCGCCCGAGCACGAGCGCGAGGTGCTGGTGCTGGACAACGCGTCCGACGACGGGTCGGCCGCGGCCGTCCGCGCGCGCGGCGGCGACGGCCTGCGGCTGATCGCGCTCGAGCGGCGGGCCGGCAAGGCCGAGAACGACTCGACGCTCCTGCGCGAGGCGCGCGGCGAGTACGCGCTGCTGCTGAACGAGGACGCCGAGCTGCTGCCGGGAGCCCCCGCCGCGCTGATCGAGGCCCTGGACCGCGACCCGCGAGCGGGGGCGGCCGCCGCGCAGCTGCTCGACCCCGAGGGGCGCCCGCGGCCCACCGCGTG
>DASVQK010000081.1:0-2302 GCA_036389105.1 Thermoleophilaceae bacterium | reverse complement strand
CGGCGAGCGCGGCGAGCAGCGCGTCGAGGTCGGGATACGCCTCGGCCGCGAGCGCGGCGCGCTCGGGCTCGGGCAGCTCGCCGAGGACGGCGAGGCGGGGGGGCGAGCCGTTCGTGGACGGGGCGGGCGCCTCGATCCAGTGGACGGCGTAGATCGTTCCTCCGGCCTGACGGTCGGCGGCGGTGAGCTGCCGCTGGTCGACGGGCCGTACGACGAGACGCTCGATCGAGAGGACGGGTGCGCCCGTCGGGTCGACGGCCCGGACCGTGACCGCCCGCTCTCCCTCGGCGGGGGCGATCCGCACCCGCAGCGCGGCCGCCCCGCTCGCCTCGAGCCGAACCCCGCTCCACGCGAACGGCAGCGTCGGCGCCGCCTCGCCGCCGGCGAGCAGGCCGGCATGGAAGGCGCTGTCGAGCAGCGCCGGGTGCAGGTTGAAGCGCCCGGCGTCGCCGGCCTGCTCGTCCGGGAGCGCTACCTCGGCGAACAGCTCCTCGCCGCGGACCCAGGCCGCGCGCAGGCCCTGGAACGCGGGGCCGTAGCCGAAACCCAGCTCGCCCAGGCGCTCGTAGGCGGGCTCGGCGTCGAGCGGCTCGGCCCCGGCGGGCGGCCAGGCCTCGCCTCCGGTCGCGGCCGAAGCGGCCGGCGTCGCGGTCCCAACCACCCCGATCGCGTGGCGTTGCCATTCCCGCGAGTACTCGACGGCGCTCGCGCCGTCGTCCGCGACGTCGGCTCTGGCGTAGACGGCCAGCTCCCGTCCTCCACCGTCCTCGTGGGGCGTCCCGAGGGTCACCTGGAGCTGGACCGCCCCCCGCTCCGGCACGACCAGCGGCGCCTCCAGGGTCAGCTCCTCGATCGCGTCGAGTCCGACCGCGTCGGCGGCGTACAGAGCGAGCTCCACGAACCCGGTGCCCGGCAGGATCACCGTGTCGAGCACGGCGTGGTCGCGCAGCCACGGCTGCGCCGAGAGCGACAGCCGCCCGCTGAAGATCCAGTCGTCGCGCTCGCCCGCGACGGGTACGGCCGTGGCCAGCAGAGGATGCTCGGTGGCAGTGAGGCCGAGGGCCGATGCGTCGCCACGGCCCGCCCCGGGCGTCAGCCAGTAGCGCTCGCGCTGGAACGCGTAGGTCGGCAGCTCGACCGTGCGCCCGCGTCCGACGACGCCGGTCCAGTCGACCTTCGCGCCGGCGCTGTGCGCGGCTGCGAGCGCGGTGGTGAGCGCCTCGGGCTCGGGGCGCTCGTCGCGAAGCAGCGGAATCGTGAGCGCGCCGTCCTGCTCGATCGTCTGGGCGGCCAGCCCGGCGAGGACGCCGTCCGGCCCGAGCTCGATGAAGCGCGTCACGCCCTGGGCCTCGAGGAAGCGCACGCCGTCGGCGAAGCGGACGGTCTCGCGCACGTGGCGGACCCAGTAGTCCGGGTCGGTGTGGTCCGCGCTCGCGTCGCCGGTCAGGTTCGAGACGATCGGGACCTTCGGCTCGGCGTAGCCAAGGGTCTCGGCGACCCGCCTGAACTCATCGAGCATCGGCTCCATCAGGTGCGAGTGGAAGGCGTGCGAGACGCGCAGCCGGTTGGTGCGGCGGTCCTTCGCGCGCCAGTCGCGCTCGAGCGCGGCGATCGGCTCTGCGTCGCCCGAGACGACGACGCCACGCGGGCCGTTGACGGCGGCGAGCGAGACGCCCGGCGGCAGCTCACCAAGCTCGTCCTCCCCCGCCTCGATCGCGAGCATCGCGCCGCCCTCGGGGAGCGCCCCCATCAGCTCCCCGCGCGCCCTCACGAGCCTGCACGCGTCCTCGAGCGAGAGGACGCCGGCGACGTGGGCCGCCGCGATCTCCCCGATCGAGTGGCCGATCAGGTAGTCGGGGCGCAGGCCCAGTGCCTCTGTCAGGCGGTAGAGCGCGACCTCGAGGGCGAACAGCGCGGCCTGGGCGTGCTCGGTGCGGTCGAGCTCCTCCTGGGAGTCGGGAATCGGGCCGATCTCGGCGAGGACCGCGTCGTGGGCCTCGGCGAAGGCCGGGAAGCGCTCGTAGAGCTCGCGCCCCATGCCGGCGCGCTGGGCGCCCTGGCCGGTGAACAGGAAGGCGGTCCGGCCCGCGCGCGCCGTCCCTTCGACGACGTTCGTTGCCGGCTCGCCCGCGGCGAGGGCGGTGAGGCCGGCCATGAGCGCGTCGCGGTCCGCTCCGACGACCGCCGCGCGGCGCTCGAGCTGCGCGCGGGCGGTGGCGAGCGTGTGGGCGACGTCGTGGGGATCGAGCCCGGGGTTCGCGGCGAGGTGGTCGCCAAGCCGCCGCGCCTGCGCGCGCAGCGC
>DASVQK010000080.1:0-9678 GCA_036389105.1 Thermoleophilaceae bacterium | reverse complement strand
GGCTGCGCCCCGGCGAGCCGTGGGCCGGCTACCGGCAGTTCTGCATGACGATGCTCTTCCCCCTGATGCTCACGGCGTACAAGGGCATCCCCCACCAGCCGTGGCTCAGGGGCAGGCTCGACGGGATCACGCCTCAGGAGTGCCGGGCGCTGATGTCGTTCCGCGACCGCTTTCGCCGCGGCACCACAGGGCACGTGTTCCTCCACGCGCGGCTCGACCGACGTCAGAGCGAGGCCGAGGAGGGCCGCGACGTCAAGGCGGAGATCCGCAGGGCGGGCTTCAAGACCGAGCTGATCAAGGCCAACGTCAAGCGGCTCGACAAGCTCGTTCGCGCCCTGGAGTGGAGGGTGCGCGGCTCGACGTGGGCGGACTATGGCGCCACCACGAGCTATACCGACGAGGGCGCGAACGCCAAGGCGCGGTTCGTGGAGGAGGTCGTGGGGGCCCGGCCGTGGAGGACGGTGTGGGACCTCGGCTGCAACGACGGGCGCTTCTCGCGGATCGCGGCGACGGCCGCCGAGCACGTGGTGGCGGTGGACTTCGACGCCGTCGTGATCGAGGGGCTCTACCGCGCCCTTCGACACGAGGGGTCGCGCTCGATCCTCCCGCTCACGATGAGCCTGTCCGACCCCTCCCCCGCGCTCGGGTGGCGCGGCGAGGAACGCCCGCGGTTCGACCAGCGGGGACGGCCCGACCTGGTGCTCTGCCTGGCGCTGATCCACCACGTGACGATCACCGACAACATCCCGGTACGGAGCTTCGTGCACTGGCTGGCGGACCTGGGCGGCGCGCTCGTGATCGAGTGGGTGGAGCGCGAGGACCGCCAGGCGGAGTCGCTCCTGGCACGAAAGGCCCCAGGCAGCAACCCGGACTACCACCGCGAGCATTTCGAGCGCTGCCTCGCGGAGCGATTCGAGATCGAGCGCAGGACCGGGATTCCGCCCGGCACCCGGACGCTGTACTACGCGCGACCGCGAACCGCTGCGTAGACGTGCGCGCGCCCGGTTCGCCTGCTCCTAGTGGGACCGTGACGAAGCGGGAGCTGCTCCGCAACGCGGCGCAGCTGGCTGGACTCTGGGGGCTGGCGGTAGCCCAGCCGCTCTTCGAGGTGACGAAGTCGGGCGAGGTCTTCGCGCTGGCCGGCTGGCGCGGCGGCGACATCGTGGTCTTCGCGCTCGTCGTGGCGTTCCTGCCGCCGCTCGCGATGACGGCGGTCGAAGCGCTGGTCGGCCGGCTCCGACCGCGCTTCGCCCCGCCACTCCACGTGGTGTTCGTCGGGTTCGTCTGCGCGATCCTGGTGCTCTACGCCGTCAAGCACGAGACCGACCTGCCGGGCGGACCTTCGATCGTGCTCGGCCTCCTGGGCGCCCTCGCCGGGGCGTACCTGTTCCGGCGCTTCGAGCCGTTCCGCGCGTTCCTCACGGTCGTCTCGCCGGCGTCGCTCCTCTTCGTCCTCCTCTTCCTCTTCGGATCCCCCGTAAAGCACCTCGTCCTGCCCGAGCACGGCTCGAACCTCGCGGGCCCGCGTCCATCCGCACCCGTCGTCGTGATCGTCTTCGACGAGTTCCCCACGCTGTCGCTCCTGAACGGTCAAGGAGAGCTGGACCGGCGGACCTATCCCGGCTTCGCCGATCTGGCGCGGAACGCGACCTGGTACCGGAACGCGACGACGGTCGCCGACCACACCATCGCGGCTGTGCCCGCCATCCTCACGGGCCGCCGTCAGGACGGGGAGCGGCCCGCGTCGGTGTCTGCCAGCCCGGACAACCTGCTCGCCCTCTTCGGACGCCGTGGCGGCGCGTTCGTGCAGGAGAGCGAGACCCAACTGTGTCCCCGCGACGTGTGCCCTGAGCGCGCGCCGCGGCCACTGCCCGGGCGCGTCACCCGCTTCGTGAAGCCGCTCACGAAGCTGTCGCTGCTCACCTGGATGCCGGACACGCTCTACAAGCACGTGGTGGGCGACGCGCCGCCGGCGAAGCCGGGGGGCGATCTTGGACCAGTGCGTCCCTTCGCCCACCTCTGGGCCACGTTCGGGCGCACCGACCTCGCGCTCCGCTACCTCCACCGCCCGCTTCCGCACCAGCCATGGAACCTGCTCCCGTCCGGACGGTACTGGGTCGGGCTCACCAACCTCTTCGACTACGTCCCCGACCATCCGCGTGTCCCGACGAACACCGGACTCCCGTTGCACGGAAAGGAGCGCTGGGTCCGCGACCCGAATCGTGCGGTGCACATGAGGCAGCGTCACCTCGCCCAGGCCCGCTACTCGGACAGGCTGCTCGAGCAGACGCTTCAGCGCCTCCGCTCGAGCGGTCTCTACGACCGCGCGATCGTGGTGGTCACCGCCGACCACGGGGTGTCGTTCGTGCCGGGGCTCGACGCGCGCCGCCTGACGAAGGGGAACGAGGTCGGCATCGTGCCCGTTCCCATGTTCGTCAAGCTGCCGCACCAGCGGCGTGCGCATGTCTCGGAGCGATTCGTCGAGACGGTCGACATCGCGCCCACGATCGCGGCGGCCCTGGGCGTGCGGCTGCCCTGGCGGACCGACGGTCGCTCCGCACTCGATGCGACCGGACCCGACCGGCGCCGCCTGAAGGTCGACGCGATCCAGACTCACGAGCGACTCGAGTTCGACTCGGCGGCGCTGATCCGGGGCCTGCGCGCGGCCGCGGCGCGTCAGGCGGATCTCTTCTACGGGAGCGATCCGGACCGGATCTTCCGACCGCGCCGCTACGGCGAGCTCGTCGGACACCCGGTTGGGAAGCTGCCCCGGGCCCCGGCGCCCGCGGGGCTCCGATACACCCCCGCGGGAGGTTTCGACACCCTCGACCTCCATCCCGACTCCGGCGTGGTCCCGGCCCTGGTGTCCGGCACCGTCAGCGGCCCGGGTGCCATCACTCGCCAGCTCGCGATCGTGCTCAACGGGACCGTGGCCGCGACGACGGTCGCGCACCGTTCGGATTCGGGCATGCGCTTCGAGTCGCTCGTCGCCGAGCGCTACTTCCGGCCGGGGCCGAATCGACTCGAGCTGTTCGCGATAGTCCCGGACGCAGGCGGCCCTCGCCTCGCACCCGTCGCGCGCGAGCCGAAGTAGGGACGCGCGCGTCAGGCGGGCTTGCGCAGCTCGACGGCCATGCTGGCCGTGCGCCCTGTGACCAGGCGCTGGACGAGGTCGACCGTCGTGAAGATCGAGAGCAGGACGAAGCTCTGGAACGAGCGGTGGAAGATCGCGATCGTCGGGAACAGCCGGTCGGGCCAGCTCGCGCCGGGGAAGCGGCTCTTCAGCCACGAGTGGCAGCTCCACACCCAGAACACCGGGTTGACCTGGTACTCAGTGCGCTCGAGCTCGAGGCCCACCGACTCCGCCACGCCCGCGATCGTCTCCTCGTCGTACAGCGTCCAGTGGCGCGGGAAGTGGTTGCCGCCCCAGAACTGCTTGAAGCGGCGCGCGTCGGCGGAGTCCCAGTTCGGCGTGGCCGCCACGAACAGGCCGCCGGGGCGGAGCAGGTCCGACGCGCGCTGGGCGAAGGCCTTGGGGTCGTCCACGTGCTCGATCACGTGGTAGGCCAGGATCAGGTCGAAGGTGCCGGGCTCGTACTCCGTGTCCACCTCGAAGCGGCCGGTCACCACGTGGTGCCCGCGCCGCCGCGCCTCCTCCGCCGCGGCCTCGCTCAGCTCGATGCCGTAGGTCTCCAGGCGGTCGCCCGCCGAGCTCTGCTTGTACCAGTCGAGCAGGCGCCCGTCGGCGCAGCCCACGTCGAGCACCCGGATCGTGCCCCGCTTGCCGAGCCGCTTCAGGAGCGCCAGCAGGCGGCGCTGGTACATCCAGCGCTTGAGCTTGGCGCCCAGCCCCGAGCCGGCGTCGGCGTCCTCCGACAGGAGCCCGTAGGCGTAGTAGTTCGGCGGGTAGATCCGCCCCAGCTCGCTCACGTCCGGGCGAGGGTTGAGCCGCACCACCCCGCAGCCCGTGCAGCGCACGAAGCGGAAGGGCTCGTCGGTGGTGTTGTCGTACTCGTGCTCGCGCCCCTCCCACAGGAGCTCGGACTCGGGGCTCCCGCAGTGCACGCAGGCCGTCTCGACCTTGCGGACAGGGCTCGTCAGCGTGGTCGCCACGCGTCCGTCAGTCGTCCGGCAGCGCGCGGACGTAGCGCCGCAGGGCCTGCCCGTAGGAAGAGCGGATCAGCACGGGCGGCAGGTCCGCGCGCCCACCGAGCCGCTGGTGCAGCCGCTTTAGCCGCGGGGCCGGCACCGACGGCAGCAGGTGGTGCTCGGCGTGGTAGTTCATCGAGTAGGGCGCGACCAGGAAGCGCTCCAGCCAGTTGCTGTGGATCGTGATCAGCCGGTTGGAGTGCTCGGGGGCCTCGTCGTCGGTGATCGCGTGCTCGGCGAAGCTGCGGATCAGATGGCCGAGGACCGTGACGGTGACGAGCGGCGCGAGCCAGAGCGCGGGATAGACCCACCAGTCGAACGCGAGCGTGAGCCCGGCGGCGACCACCGCCTGGGTGACCGCCAGCGACAGCACGTCGCGGCGAGCCGATCCCGGCGCCTTCGGCATGCCGTCGGCGCGCGGCGGGCCCATCAGCACCATGCCCGCGTACCCGCCCACCAGGCCGCCGGCGAAGTGCTTGAACATGCCCGCGCGCGTCTGCTTGCCGGGGCCGGCGTGCAGGTCGTGGTCGGGGTCGTCGGGAGTGGCCAGCAGCCGGTGGTGGCTCAGGTGCCGGGCGCGCGACGCCTCGTACGGCGAGCCGACCGGCGAGGCGCAGAGGAAGCGCCCGACGAAGGTGTTCAGCCTCCGGCCGCGCGTGAGCTTGCCGTGGATGCACTCGTGCTCGACGTTCAGCAGCGCCTGCTGGCGCGAGCTGACGACCAGGAAGGCGAGGACGAACGTGTACCAGGCGGGGTGAGCCCAGAACAGGACGATCGCGCCGATGGCCACGGCCCACACCAGCGCCAGGTAGGCGAAGTTGTAGGCCACGAGGCCGCGGGACAGCTGGATGATGTCGCGCGCGTCGCCCGCGAGGCCGCGAACCTGGCCACCCCCGTGCGACTGCCTGACCTCCGGTGTCTCTTGCTCTAGAAGAACGTCCGTCTCCTTCCGCGGCGCGATCGCCGCCCCCTCGGCGTGAAGGTAGCACTCCACCTTAGACCCGGCGCCCCTCTCTTTCCAGCGGTAATCGGGGCTGCCCCGCGCGCGTCCCGGACGCGCGTGGCACCCTTCTGTCGTGCCGAGCACCCCTTCGACAGCCGAGCGATGACCGACCCCAGGAGCGACGAGGCCGCCGCCCCCGAGGTGCCGGTCACCGAGGTCGTCCCCGCCGAGGTCGCGCCCGATGCGGAGCCGCTCGGCCCGGGGCGGGTCGAGCCGGGCCGCACCGACCTGCGCCGGGTCACGGCGCGCGGCACGCTGATCAACTCCGGCTTCCAGGTGGGGCTCAGCGGTCTGGGCGCGTTGCAGCGAGTGGCGGTCGCCGCGTTCCTGACGCGCGCCGAGTTCGGGCTCTGGGGGATCGTCGCCGCGATCCTGGTCAACCTCTCCTGGCTCCGGCAGCTGGGCATCGGCGACAAGTACCTCCAGCAGAACGAGCCCGACCAGGAGCGTGCCTTCCAGAAGGCGTTCACCCTCGACCTCTTCGCCTCGCTTGCCTTCTTCGCCTTCGTCGCTCTGGTGCTGCCGCTGTGGGCGATCGTCTACGGGCGCTGGGACATCGTCCTGCCGGGCGTCCTCGCGTCGCTCGCCATGCCGATCTCGTCGTTCGAGACGCCGGCCTGGGTACCCTACCGCCGGCTTCAGTACGCGCGGGTCCGCTATCTGACGGCGATCGACCCGATCGTGGTCTTCGCCGTGACGGTCGGGCTCGCGGCGGCGGGCGCGGGCTACTGGTGCTTCGTGGTCGCCGTCGTGGCCGGGAGCATCGCGGGCGGGGTCGTGTGCACGGCGACCTCGCCGTACCCGCTGCGCATTCGATACGACCGCGGCACGCTCCGCGAGTACGTCAGCTTCTCCTGGCCGCTCGTCGGTTCCGGCCTGAGTCGGCTGCTGGTGGTGCAGGGCACGCTGATCGTGGCGAACCACGAGCTCGGCATCAGCGCCGTGGGATCGATCGCCCTCGCCACGTCGATCGCGGTCTTCGCCGACCGCGTCGACGGGATCGTGAGCGGGACGCTCTATCCGGCCGTCTGCGCGGTCGTCAAACGCAAGGAGCTCCTGTCCGAGGTGTTCGTCAAGTCGAACCGAATCGCCTTGATGTGGGCGCTGCCGTTCGGTGTCGGGCTGTCGCTGTTCGCCGACGACCTCATGCACTTCGTGCTCGGCGAGCGCTGGCGCCCCGCCCTCGGGCTGCTCGTGGCGTTCGGCCTGACCTGCGCCCTCGGGCAGGTGGCGTTCAACTGGGCGATCTTCCTGCGAGCCGTGAACGACACGCGGCCCATATTCATCAGCTCGCTCGTGAACATCGCGGTGTTCGCGGCGGTCTCCATCCCGGCGATGCTGGCCCTTGGGGTGACGGGGTACGCGATCGGGTTCGCCACGGCCACCGGCGTGCAGATCGTGATCCGCGGCTACTACATGCGACGGCTCTTCGGCGACTTCAGCGCCCTCCGCCAGCTCGTGCGCGCCACCGTGCCGACGGTCCCCCCCGCGGCGGTCATCCTCGCGCTGCACGCGCTCGCCCCAGGGGGCCGCACGCTGCCCCGGGCGCTCGCCGAGGTGGCCGTCTACTCGCTGGGCGTCGCCCTCTGCACGTGGCTCTTCGAGCGAAGCCTGGTCAGGGAGCTGCTCGGATACCTGCGCGGCCGCCGCGTCCCTCGGCCGGTCGCCGCCTGACGTACGCGTGGCCGCCCGCCCCGAGCTCAGCGTGATCGTGCCCGTGCGCAACGGGGCGGAGTCGCTGCCGGCCCTGCTCGAGAGCCTCGCAGAGCAGTCGCTGGCACGGGATCGGTTCGAGGTGATCGTGGTGGACAACGACTCGTCCGACGGCACCGCCGCGGTGGCCGCCGGTCTCGGCGCGACCGTGGTGAGCGAGCCGATCGCGAACCGCTCCCGCGCGCGAAACCGCGGCGCCGCGGCGGCCTCCGCGTCGCTCTACGCGTTCACCGACGCCGACTGCATCGCGGACCGTCGCTGGCTGGAGGCGCACCTCGCATGCAAGGACTCCGCCCCGCTCGTGGCCGGCGACGTGAGGCTTCGCGTGAGCGAACGCGCGAACGCGATCGAGCGCTTCGAGGCGCTGTGGCGCTTCGGCCAGGAGGCCTGGGTCAGGGAGGGCTGGGCGGCCACCGCCAACCTCCTGGTCCGCGCCGAGGCGTTCGAGGCAGTTGGCGGCTTCGACCCGAGCTGGCGCCACATCGGCGAGGACGCGGACTTCTGCCTGCGCGCGCGCGACGCCGGCTACGAGCTCGGCTACTGCCCCGACGCCGTCGTCGACCACCAGGCCGAGCGGACCTGGCGCCCGCTGCTGCGCCGATTCTTCCTCCACGGTTACTCGGTCAACCAGGTGCACTACCGCTGGGGCCTCGGCTCGCGCGCGTGGCGCCGCCCGGCGCCGGCGCTCGTCGGGGATCGCGCCCTGCGCGAGTTCGGCCAAGCGCCCGAGCGGTTCGAGCGCGGCGAGTGGCGCCGGATGGCCCGAATCGCCCGGGCGGGCTATGCCGCGCGCGTCGCCGGCTCGCTGTGGGCGGAGCTGGTCCGAGCACGTTGACGCGGCGCGCTTCGATCGTGGTGAGCACGCGCAACCGCGCGGAGCTCCTCGAGGGCTCGCTCGACAGCCTGCTCGCCGCGCAGCCGTCCGTCGACTGCGAGCTGATCGTGGTGGACAACGCGTCGACCGACCAGACCGCGTCCGTGGTCGCGGCCTGCCGGGAGCGGGCGGCCGGACCGATCCGCGTCGAGTACCTGGTCGAGGATCGGCTCGGCCTGAGCCACGCCCGCAACCGCGGGATCGCCGCGGCCCGTGGCGACTACCTCCTGTTCACCGACGACGACGTGGTCGTCGAGCCCGGCTGGGTCGACGCGCTGTGCGCGGAGTTCTCCGAGGAGGCGGTGGTGGCCGTGGCGGGGCGCGTGCTGCCCGACTGGCCGAGCCCGCCGCCCCGCTGGCTGGACTGGCCGCATGCCGGCGTCCTCGCCCTGACGAACTTCGGCGACGCCCCGCGGGACCTGACCGGCGACGAGGTCCCGCTCGGCGCGAACATGGCCATCCGGGCGGCGGCTCTGAGCGGATCGGCCGGCCCGTTCGACACCCGTCTCGGCCACCAGGGCGGCACCTACTTCGCGTATGAGGAGCACTCGCTGTTCCTCGAGCTGCGCGAGGCGGGCGGCCGGTTCGCGTACCGCCCCGACGCGGTCGTCCGGCACCGGATCCGGCCCGAGCGCATGACCTGGAGCGGCATGCGCCGGGCCTCGCTCCACAACGGCTACGGGTCGCGGCGCGCCGAGCGGCTGCGCGGCGCGCCCCCGATCCCGCGGCGGGTGAGCATGCGGCGCCTGGCCAGGACCTCGGCCGAGGTGCTCCGCTGGTCGCGCCGTAACGGCCATCGCGACGACGTCGCCCCGGAGGCGGCGTGGGAGGAGCTTCGCCGCTGGTGGGACCTCGGGCGCTGGATCGAGGTCCTGTTCGGGACCTCGCGGCTGGGAGAGCGACTGGTGGAGCGCCTCAGTCCGCGGGCGCGCGCAGCCTGATCGCCGAGTCGCGCTCGAAGAGCCCGAGGTCGGCCTCCTCCACGATCCAGCCCGCCGCGCGGCAGACCGCGCTCATCCGCTCGGGGTCGTTGCGCGGCCAGAAGTTCCCCGGGGCGTCGTCCGGCAGCCCCCGGATCGCCGCCTGCACGCCGTGGCGATCGTCGTCCCAGCCGAGCTTCTCGAGCTTGTCCCAGTCGCCGTACTGGTGCACCGCGATGCCCCCCGGCCGCATCTTCGGCAGCGCGTTCCGCATGATCTCCCCGATGGCCTGGGTGGTGTTGTGACACAGCACGCCGAACGAGAAGAAGAGGTCGAACATCCCGTCGGGCACGGGTTCGAACGAGTTGTCCTCCACCCGGTGGTGCACGAGCCGCCCGCCGTGGTCCTCCAGTGGAAGCCAGTCGGTCACGTCCTGGAAGTCCACCGTGTGCACCTGCCCCCTGGGCACGGACTTCAGCAGTGCCCGCGTCCACGAGCCGCGGCCCGGGCCGAGCTCCAGCACGGTCGACGACTCCTCGAGGTGCGGCAGCACCCCGCGCCGGAAGAAGCGGCGGTAGGAGCCGCGGATCAGGCGCTGCTCCTGCCGGCGGCGCTTGTCGGGCAGCCTGGCCAGCACGTCTCCGCTGTCGTAGCCGTACGAGAACGCCCGCTTGAGGTTGTCGGTCGTGGTCATGACGTGCGTCCCAGGCGCCGCCTGACGGCTCGCGACGCCGCGGGCCAGAGCATGTCGACCACCTCGCGCAGCGATCGGTCGCGGGCGACCTCCTCCGCGAGCAGGTCGCGCTGGTGCGTCATCCACAGGTGCAGGACCGGGTGGACCACCGAGAGCTGCCCGTCGCGGGTCCCACGGCGGGCGTCCCGCAGTGCCGGGAGGCGCTCGATCAGATCCGGCTCGCAGAACAGCAGGAGGTTCTGCCGGTACCACCACGCCACCTCGTCGTCGTTCCAGACACCGGGTCTGATCGCGTCCACCGGCTGGAGCCCGCGCGCATCGAAGC
>DASVQK010000079.1:0-6911 GCA_036389105.1 Thermoleophilaceae bacterium | reverse complement strand
CAGCAGCGTGGCCGAGGTGCGCGAGTACTTCGCCTCGGTCCGGCCGCAGCTGTGCATCTCCGAGCCCGCCCGCACGGCCATCGAGTTCGTGCTCCGCCCGCCCCTCACCCGCGAGCTGCTGCCACTCCAGGTGCCGATCCGCCTGGTGGCCCGCGCGGCGGTGGCCACCGTTCCGCGCGACCTGCGCCGGCTCGCGGGCATCGACCAGCCGCGCGTCCTGGACGCCGCCACCGTGGTGGCGGTGCGCCCGGCGGCGGCGCTGCTCACGCTGCCGCTGCTGCGCGACGCGCCGTCGCTCGTGCTGGGTGGTAAGAACCGCGCCGTCGCGGTGGCGGCGCGCGATCGGCTGCGCAGCGCGGCGGCCTAGTCAGCACGCGCCGGTGTCCCAGGGACTACGGCGTCGGCGTCTCCGCCGCCTCCCCGGCCGCGCGGAGGTGGTGCTCGGCCTCGGCCACGGCGCTGTCGGAGAGCGCGTTCGACAGGGCGCGCAGGTACGCGCGCCCCGACGCCTCGAGGATGTCGGTCGAGACGCCCTGGCCCGTGGCAAGCACGCCGTTCAGCTCGAGCAGGACGCTGGTCTCGCCCAGCGCGTCGCGGCCACCGGTGACCGCGCTCACGTGGTACTCCTTGAGACGGGCCTCGTGGCCCGTGGCGGCGTTGATCGCGCTGAAGAACGCGTCGACCGGGCCGTCGCCGGTGAAGCTGCCCTCCGCCACCTCGCCGCCGGGCATGCGGATGACCACCGACGCCAGCGGGCCGCGGCTGGACGACGCCTCGACGTGGAACGACTCGAGCGCGAACGACTCGGGCGACTGGCGCATCTCGTCGGACACGATCGCCTCCAGGTCCAGGGCCGTGATCTGCTTCTTGCGGTCGGCCAGCTCCTTGAAGCGCCGGAAGGCGGTGTTGAGCGCGGCGCCCTCGACCTCGAAGCCGAGCTCCTCCAGCGCCTTGCGCAGGGCGTGGCGGCCGGAGTGCTTGCCCAGCACGATGGCGTTGGTCTCCAGGCCGATCGTGGTGGCGTCCATGATCTCGTAGGTGGTGCGCTCCTTCAGCACGCCGTCCTGGTGGATTCCGGCCTCGTGCGCGAAGGCGTTGCGGCCGACGATCGCCTTGTTGGGCTGCACGTTGTAGCCCGTCAGGCGCGACACCAGGCGGCTCGTGCGTGCGATCTCGCGCGTCTTGGCCCCGGTCCAGAGATCGACGCTGGACTCGCGGGTGTGCAGCAGCATCACGATCTCCTCGAGCGACGCGTTGCCGGCGCGCTCGCCGATCCCGTTGATCGCGCACTCGACCTGGCGGCAGCCGGCCTGGAGGCCCGCGAACGAGTTGGCCACGGCCAGGCCCAGGTCGTCGTGGCAGTGGACCGAGACGACGACCTTGCGCAGGTCCGGCACCAGCCGGTAGAGCTCCTCGAACATCGCCGCGTACTCGTGCGGCATCGTGTAGCCAACCGTGTCGGGCACGTTGATGGTGGTGGCGCCCTCGTCGATGGCTATCTGGATCACCTCCGCCATGAACTCCACGTCCGAGCGCGAGCCGTCCTCGGGGGAGAACTCGACGTCGTCGGTGTACTGCCGCGCGTGGGCCACGGCCGCGCGGGCCTGCCCCTTCACGTCGTCGCGCGTGGTCTGGAGCTTGCGCTCGATGTGGATGTCGCTCGTGGCGATGAACGTGTGGATGCGCGGACGCTCGGAGTCCTTTACCGCGTTCCAGGCGGCGTCGATGTCCTGGAAGCCGGTGCGGGCCAGGCCGCAGATCACGGGTCCCTCCACGGCGCGCGCGATCGCCTGGACGGCGTCGAAGTCCCCCGGCGAGGTGATCGGGAAGCCGGCCTCGATCACGTCCACACCCAGGCGGGCCAGCTGCTGCGCGATCTCCAGCTTCTCGTGCTTGTTGAGCGAGATGCCCGGGGACTGCTCGCCGTCGCGCAGCGTCGTGTCGAAGATCCGTACTCGGTCCTCTTCGCGCCTGCCCTGTCTGGTCGTCTCGTCGGTCATGCCGTTCCTTTCAGTGCTCCGGTTCGCTCTCCTCTGGTCATGCGGCTGGCGGCCGCCACGCGCTATTCCCCCCGAAGGGGGAGGAGGAGAAGTCGAAGCGAGAGCTGGAACGGCATCTCTCGAGAGAGCCTACAACGTCAGGACAACCTTGCCGACGTTCTTCCGCTCGCCTATGAAGCGGTGCGCGTCGGGGCCCTTCTCGAGCGGGAACGCCTCGGACACCACGGGCCGCAGCTTCCCGCCCTCCATCCACTCGGTCAAGGGGCCTATGTACTCGTCGAGCGAGCCCTTGGCGTCCCACAGGGTCAGCATGTTCAGCCCGATCACGGCCTTCGACTCGGGCATCATCTTGAGCGGGTTGAAGAACGGCGTGCCCACGAGCATCTTGCCGGCGGTCACCAGGCTGCGGCTCTCGCCGCTCACCGCCGAGGAGGCCCCGAAGCACACGAGCCGGCCCCCCGCGCCCAGCACGGACCAGCTCTTGCGGAAGCTGTTGCCGCCGACCGCGTCCATCACGAGGTCCAGCGGCTGCTTTGAGCCGCCGATCCGCCGGACTTCCTTCACGAAGTCGGTCTTCGTGTAGTCGATCGGGTGGTCCACCCCGAAGCCGCGGATGGCGTCGTGCTTTGACCCCGACGCGGTGCCGTACACGTCGCCGGCGCCCACCAGCTTGGCGATCTGGGTGGCGGCGATGCCGACGCCGCCGGCGGCCGCGTGGATGAGCACGCGCTCGCCCTCTCCCAGCGAGCCGTAGCGGACGATTCCGGCGTAGGCCGTGGCGTAGTTCACAGGCACGGCGGCCCCCTCCTCGAAGCTCCAGTCGTCGGGCAGCGGCAGCAGGTTGTCCGGCTTGGTCACGACCAGCTCGGAGTAGGCGCCGAACCGGCAGCCGCCCAGCACGCGGTCCCCCGGCTTGTGCGAGTCGACGCCGTCGCCCATGGACTCCACCTCGCCGGCGAACTCGTAGCCCACCACGCACGGCGGCTTGGGCGCATCGGGGTAGAGGCCCATCCGAGCCATCGTGTCGGCGAAGTTGATGCCGGCGGCGCGCACGCGGACGCGGACCTCTCCGGGCTTCGGCTCCGGGTCCGGCCGCTCCTCGACCTTCAGGACCTCGGGCGGGCCGTGCTTGGTGATGACGAGTGCGCGCATGCGCCCGCCATGTTCGCGTACTGAGGCAATAAAGGGCGGCCCGAGGTCGGTTGCGGCAACACCGTCCTGCTCTGAGGTCGCATAGCGACCTCAGGTCAGGAAGGTGGCCTACAGGCTGACGGTGCGGCCGGCGACGAAGCCGTCGCTGGCGACGATCTCGTCGACCACGTCCTGACCCACCGGGCGGTCGGCGGTCACCACCATCACCGCTTCCGTGGACGCGTCGGACCCGGAGTCGCCCTCGGGCCGCAGCCCCACGGCGGCGCTGATCACGTTCACGCCCGCCTCACCAAGCGCCGTGCCCACCCGTCCCAGCATCCCCGGCTGGTCGCGGTAGCGGAACACCGCCAGGTGGTCCTCGAGCTGCACGTTGAAGCGCGAGCCCCAAGCCTCCAGCAGGTGCGGGCGGTTGCGGCGGCCCAGCGTGGTGCCCACCACGCGCGTGGAGCGCCCGCCGCTGGCGACGCTCACGCGCACGAGGTCGGTGAAGTCGCGCGCGCTGGGGCGGCTGGTCTCGGCCACGTCGATGCCGCGCTCGGCGGCCAGCGCGGGGGCGTTGACGTCGTTGACCGTCTCCTCCACGTGGCCGCGCAGGATGCCCTTGAGCACGTGCACGGTGAGCAGGCGCGTGTCGCGCTCCGCCACGCGGCCCAGGTACTCGACCTCCACGGCGTCGACCGACGTGCCCTCCGCCAGCGAGGCGCCGATGCGGCCCAGCGCGTCGCACAGCGGCAGGAACGCGCCGAGCTCCTCCATGTCCTCGGCCGAGATGGCCGGCACGTTGACCGCGCTGGTCACGACCCCGCCCGTGAGCGCGGCCACGACCTGCTCGGCCGCCTGGTAGCCCGCGCGGTCGGTGGCCTCGGCGGTGGAGGCGCCCAGGTGCGGCGTGACGATCACGTTGTCGTACTCGAACAGCGGGTGCTCGGTGACCGGCTCCTCGCGGAACACGTCGAGCGCCGCGCCGGCGACCTTGCCCGAGTCGAGCGCCGCGGCGAGGTCCTCCTCGACCAGGAGCGGCCCGCGGGCCACGTTGAGCACCCGCACGCCGTCCTTCATCTTCGAGAACGCCTCGGCGTCGAGCCAGCCCTCGGTCTCCGGCGTCTTGGGCAGGTGCACGGTGATGAAGTCGGCCGCGGCGTACAGCTCGTCGGAGGTCTGGGCGCGCTGGACGCCGAGCTCGCCGAAGCGCTCCTCCGCCACGTAGAGGTCGAACGCCACCACGCGCATGCCGAAGCCGCGGGCGCGCTGCGCCACCAGCTGGCCGATGCGGCCGAAGCCCACCACCCCGAGCACCTTGTCGTACAGCTCCACGCCGCTGAACTTCGAGCGGTCCCACCTGCCCGACTTGAGCGACCCGTGCGCCTGCGGCACGTTGCGAGCCAGCGACAGCAGCAGCGCCATGGTGTGCTCCGCTGCGGTGATGACGTTGGACTGCGGCGCGTTGGCCACCACGATCCCGCGCTTGGTGGCGGCGTCCACGTCCACGTTGTCCACGCCCACGCCGGCGCGCCCCACCGCGCGCATGCGGGTGGCCTTCTCGATCAGGTCGGCGGTGAGCTTGGTCGCCGAGCGGATGAGGATTCCGTCGAACTCGCCGATTCGCCGCTCCAGCTCGCCGTCGTCCCAGTCGGCGCCCAGCTCCACCTCGAACCCCGACGAGCGCAGCAGCTCGATGCCGGAGTCCCCGATCTTCTCCTTGACGAGTACGCGGGGGCGGTCGTTCACGCCGGCGCGGCGGCCGGCACTCCCGCCTCGAGGAAGACCGCCTGGGCGGCGCCGACCCCGGCGCCGAGCTCGACCTCGTGGCCGAGCTCACGGAGCGCCATCTCGAACGCCGCGAACGTTGTGACGATGTCGAACGCCCCGAAGTACCCGCAGTGCGCGATGCGCGCGATCTTGCCCTTGAGCTTGCCCTGGCCGCCGGCGATGGTGACGCCGAAGCGGTCGCGCATGAGCTTGGGCACCTGCGCGCCGTCGATGGAGTCCGGCAGCCGGATGGCGGTGACGACGTTGGCGTTCTCGTCCTCCGGGCCGTACAGCTCGAGCTCAAGCCCGCGCGCGGCCGCACGGGCGGCGCGGCCGAGGATGCGGTGGCGCTCGAAGACCTTCTCGAGCCCCTCGCGCTCGATCATCCCGAGCGCGACGTCGAGGCCCATGAAGAGCGTGACGGCCGGCGTGAACGGGCTGTCCGGCGGGTCCTTGCGCTGGCCCTTGGCGGTGGCGCCCCAGTCGAAGTAGGCGCGGCGGCCGGGCGCCTGCTCGGCCCGCTCCAAGGCCGCGTCGCTGACCGACGCGAACGCCAGCCCGGGCGGACACATCAGGGCCTTCTGCGAGCCGGAGACGACCACGTCCACGCCCCAGTCGTCCTGGGCGATCGGCACCGCGCCCAGGCCCGACACGGCGTCGACGGCGATGAGGGCGCCGGCGGCGTGCGCGACCTCGGCCAGGGCCTGAACGTCGTTGACGACCCCCGTGGAGGTCTCCGACAGGGTGGTGAACACGACCTCGACGCCCTGGTTGTCCGCCAGCGCGCGCTCGAGGTCCGCGGGCTCGATCTTGTTGCCCCAGCCCGCGTCGTGGTGCGCGACGTGCGCGCCGAACGCCTGCGACAGCTCCGCCCAGCGCTCGCCGAACTTGCCGCACGAGGCGACCAGCACGGGCTGTCCGGGGCGCGCCAGGTTGGCGACGGCCGACTCCATGGCGCCCGAGCCGGAGGCCGCGAAGGTGAGAACGTCGTTGCGCGTCTGGAAGACGTCGCGAAGCCGCTCCAGGCAGCGCGCGTAGACCTCGATGAACGCGGGCGCGCGGTGATAGAGCACGGGCTGCGCCATGGCCTGCGAGACGGCCGGCGGGACGGGCGTGGGCCCGGCGGTCATCAGGTACTGCTTGATATACGGGTTGGCCATGCGGTCCGAGCCAAGATAGCGGAGGGGTCGGAGCGCTCCCCGGCTCCTCCCGAAGCTCAGTCGAGCGCGATCACGACCCCGATCAGCGCGACGGACAGGACGATCGTGCCGATCCCGACGGCCAGCCCCACGTCGACCTGCATCCTCCCCGCCCGCGTCTCGCCGCGGCGGATCTTGTCCCGGCCGATCGCGGCGCAGATCGTCCCCCCGAGCGCGACCGGCAGCGCCAGGGTGGCGAAGAACCAGAACAGGCCGAACGCCGCGATCGAGAGCCACATCCCGAGGTTCGCGATCGAGTTGCCCGGGTCGGCCCCCGGCGCCGGCCAGGGCTGAGCGGAGGCGGCGGCGTCGGTGGCCTTGGGCGACACACGCCAGCCGGGCGGACCGGGCGGGCGCGAGCCCGGCGCAACCGGCGGCAGCCACCCGCCGCTCTCAGGCCGTTCCGGCCCCTCCGGCATCTATTCCAGGGTGAACGGCGGGTACTGCTCGGTCATCCAGAAATACCCGTACGCGTTCGCCCTCGTCCTCCAGCGGATGATGCCGACCGTGAAGTCGAACATCCCCCGCGGCCACTTTCTCGTGAACAGGATCGAGAAGAACGTGATGACGATCACGATGTACTCCGCGATGAACAGGAACCCGACGATGAAGAAGTGCGGGAAGCCGAGCAGCCAGTGCACGAGCGGCCGCCAGCGCGCGATCCTCCCGTCGGGCGGGTAGTCGATCCGCGTCCTCACCGGGTAGTCCGGCACTGGATCCAGCGTGAACGGCGGGTACTGCTCCGTCATCCAGTACGAGAAGCCGGTGTAGCGATTGCTCCAGTGGGTCGCGCCGGCCAGGAAGTTGAAGA
>DASVQK010000078.1:0-2610 GCA_036389105.1 Thermoleophilaceae bacterium | reverse complement strand
GTAGTCGTAGGCGAACAGGAACAGGATGAACGGCAGCCAGTCCACCACCAGGCCGCGCACCCAGCGGCGCGGGTTGTTGAGCGACAGGATGGCCAGGCCGCCCATCAGCCAGACGAAGACCACGTCGCGCGAGATGAGCAGCTTGCCGTTGACCGCCACCAGCACTCCGGTCACGACCACGTAGAGCCCCGCGGCGATCAGCAGGGGTATGCGACGGCGGGACGTGTCGCTCGCGTCCACCGCCGGCTGGGCAGGCTGGCTCGGCACGGCCCAGATCCTACGAAGGCGCCTGGGCGGCCTGAGGCGCCTCGTCGGCGGGGTCGAGCCCGCGCGCCAGCACGATCCCCACGCCGAGCAGGGTCCACGCGATCGGATCCTCGAGGAAGGCCGCGTAGAGGAGGGTGTGGCAGACGAGCGTGGCGAAGCCCGCGGCCACGAACGCGCGCGACACCAGGCGGCGCGGCGGGCTGCGGGCGCGCAGCCGTCCGAGGCCGGCGAACAGGAGGCGGAACGCGGCCAGCACCACCACCGCGTAGGCGGCCAGCCCGACCACGCCCTGCTCGGCCGCCACCGTGACCGGGATCGTGTGCGAGGCCGTGGCGGCCTGCGGCGAGCCCACCTTCTCGCGCTCGCGATAGCGCTCGGCGAACGACCCCGCGCCGTAGCCCCACAGCGGCCTGTCGGCGAACATCTCGAGGCCGCCGCGGACCAGCTTCAGCCGGCCGCTGGACGAGCGGTCGAGCGAGCGGCCCGAGCCGACGTGAAGCGCGCCGCCGGCCGCCACGAGCACGGCGCCCAGGACCACGGCCGTCGCGGCCAGGGGCCAGCGGTAGCGCCAGGCGTCGAAGCGGACCGCGGCCAGCGCGAGCAGCCCCACGAGCAGCGCCGCGAAGCTCGACTGTGAGAACGTCACGATCAGTCCCGCCCAGAGCAGGGCGAGCACGCCGGCGGCGGTCAGCACCTCGCCCCGGCGTCGCGCCCAGAGGAGCGTGGACGCCACCCCCACCATCACGATGGCCAGGAAGCGCCCGTAGATGTTCGGGTCGAAGAACAGCGAGTTGACCCGGAAGTACGACTCGAACTGGTTCGACTCGATCACCTTGCGGTTCCACAGGAGCTGGCGCGTGGCGTACTCCCAGAAGCCGATCAGCACGAACAGCAGCGCCAGCGCCGCCGCCAAGCCGAAGCAGCGGAGCACGAGCGCCCGCGACCAGCGCACGGTGGTGAGCAGCTTGAGCAGCAGGGCGAAGGGGACGTAGAAGAACGCAACGTTCTTGACCGCCTGCTCGAAGTCGTCCGAGTACAGCGACTGGAGCGCGTAGAGCACGATGAACGCCGCCAGCGCGATCTCGACGGCGCCCGGTCTTCGCTCTCGCCACTCCCCCGTCCGCGCCGGCGCCCACAGCCGCTCGAACGCGTAGGCCACCACGCCGCCGGCCACGACCGCGTAGAGCGGCACCAGCAGGTTGGCCGACGTCGTCCCGGTGGCGAGCGGTATGCGCACCGGCAGCGCGAGCACCGCCAGCAGCGGCAGGGCCTCCGGGCGGCGGCGGAACAGCACGGCCAACCCGATCACCAGCGCCAGGCCGATGATGGCGGCGGCGGCGGCCTGATCGGGGCGGTCGCGGAGGTGCCGGATCTGCTCCGAGTCCCACAGCTCGCTCACCACGAGCACCGGCGTCAGCGTGAGCGCCGCCAGCGCGGACAGCGCGCGCCAGCGCGAGGCCGGCAGCACGAACGCTCCCCCGGCGGCCGCCGCGGCGGCCACGATGCCGACGCCCTTGATTCCGACGTCTACCGCGAGAGCAGCGCCCACGTGGTCCTCGTGACCTGCGCGATCTCCGGCACGGTGTCCAGCGAGCGGCTCCACTGCGGCGTGCCCAGGCGCAGCACCAGACCGCGGCCCAGGCGGTAGGCCACCAGCGCGGTGTGCTGCGGGTCGCGGCCGGCGGCCGTCAGCGCGGGGGTGCGGCGCGGCCGGCCGCGCGACCGGTCGAAGCGGGTGAACGGGCCCACCACGCCGCCGGTGCCGGCGAACAGCCCGAGCTCGTCGGCGCTCGCGGCGATCGTGGCGGACGGGCCCTGCTCAGGGAGCGTGGCCTCGCCCAGCGCGTTGACGCGGGCGGGCGGCGTCGGCGCGGTCAGGCTGCCGGGGCGAACGGCCACGCGGCGGCGCAGCGAGTCCCAGCCGAAGGAGGCCACCCTGCCGCCGCCCGACACGTAGCCGCGCAGCGACGAGGCCAGCGCGGGCGGCAGCCACGGCTCGTCGCCGGCCAGGGCCGCCCCGCGGTACGCGGTGAGGGCGGGCGCGTGACCGCGCGCCAGGGCCAGGTCGGTCGTCAGGTCGTAGCGCAGGCCGGCGCCGTCGAGGAAGCGCAGCAGCGGCGCCGCCTGCTTGACGAACCCGGCGGGCGGGCGGCCCAGCGCGAAGGGCCGGGCCAGCGGCACCGAGCGCGCCTCGTAGAGCGTGTCGGCGAACCCGTCGGCGTCGTCGTCGACGTGGTTGGCGCCCTGCCACGCCAGCGTGGGCACCACCACCAGGACACGGGCGGCACGCCGGCCGCGCACCGCGATCGGCACGAGCGCCGGCCGCCCTCCCGCGGCGATCGT
>DASVQK010000077.1:0-23878 GCA_036389105.1 Thermoleophilaceae bacterium | reverse complement strand
TATGAAGTACTTCGCTCCGTCGTTCGGCAGCCCCGGGATGTCCGGCTCAGGAGCGTTCGGGTTGTATGCCCACGGCGCCTCCGGCGTCTTGAAGAAGGCGTCGTAGAAGGTGCGGAGCTGGGACTGGTACCCGGTGTAGGTGCGTGCGAGGTCGGTGCCCGCCTCGAGCACGAGGACGTCCATGCTCCCTTTGGCCGCGGCCTGGTGGGCGAGGATCGCGCCGCTGATCCCACCCCCCACGATGACGACGTCGTACTGCTCGCGCACGGGCTAGGCCCCCTCCGGGGGGAACGCCCAGGTGCCAAAGCCGGTTGGCTTGGCCCCCCCGGGGTGCGGTCCGATGGCCGTCTTCCACATCAGGCCCTCGGGATAGGCGGCCCCGAACGCGCGGCTCTGGTTCTCGGGGCTCTGCCCGTAGGCATTCGACCAGTCCGTGCCCACCACGTCGGTGCTCCAGGTCGCCGTGTACCAGAGGAAGGTCACGCCGCGCGCGAGCGGCCCGAGCTTCGCGTCGCCCAGCACGCGCTGCCGCAGGCCGGCCTCGCGCTCGCCCGGCGTGTAGTCGGCCTCCACGGCGCGCCATGCCTCGAGCAGACCCGGCGTCACGTCGGGGAAGGCGCGGAGCAGCCAGGCGAGGTACATGTGGCCGGCGCCAGTCCCGAGCAGCTCCTGCTCGTCGAAGCCTGTCAGAGCGACCGAGAGCGAGTAGAAGCCGGCCCGATGCTCCTCCGGCGGAGCGGCGGCCGCCGGATGGGCCGCCTCGGAGGGCGGCTCGGCGGCGGGCGAGAGAGGCGCCCCGGTTGTGGGGATCTTGTACCTGATCGCTCAGTCCCCGCGCATCGCTCGGCGGCACTTTATGGGAGAAGCGGCGGCGAGGCAACCGCGGTGGCGGTGAGGTGAGTAGCCGTCAGCGCGGCGCGTCCGCGGTGGAGATGTAGCCGACCTTGTCCGCGGCCAGCTCGGTGAACCACATGTTCCCGCCGGGCCCGAGGATGATCCGGTGCATCGTCGCGTCGTTGGTTGGAATCGGGAACTCGTCGACCCTCATGCGCTGGCCCACGCGGCTCGAATAGCAACTCGCGCCGGTCAATTGGGACGTGAAGGGGCCCTTCACGTCCCAAAGCCAGCGATATTCCCGGCTATCCGCAGCTATCCAGGCGGCGCCCGGTGGAACGGTGAGGACGGAATTTGCAGGGGTTTTTCGAGTCACGGCGGTCAGATCGCGCCTCCCTGAAATCGTGGTGTCGCCGGTTCGATTCCGGCCCTCGCCATTTCCTGAAGTGCCTGCACGTGGCGGCACTTTTCGGCCCGATCTCGCGTGCCGAACAGGATGGACTTAGGTGCCACTTCCGCGCGCCACGTCCCAATGAGGTCCCAATAGACCAATTTCCGGCAGGAACGCCGGGCGACGCACGACCTCGGCGCGGGGCGCTCGGCCCCACCGTTGGGCGGTGAACTCAGGAACTCGGGCTGGCGGCGAGAATGCTGAGGGCGCTCGCGGCGGAAGTCCTGCCTTGGGTCATTCAGAGGATTCTGCTGCTGCCGTTCGTCATATCGGTCGTCCTACTCGGTGTGATCGACAGGAAGACGCCGGATGGAACGATAATTATCGGCGTAGCGCTGTTGGTACTAGTTTCGCCTTCCAACTGGTCGGCGCGTAAGGAGCTGGGGCACAGAGGCCAGCAGCGAGTGCTGCCAGTCGGGAGTTGACGCGCGGGGTGATGCGGCGATCTGAGTATCGAGCGCCTGGACGATCTCCTCCAAATGGGGGGATAGCAGCTTGCTCAAAATAACGGTAGCGTTAACGCATGGCGGAGGACTCGTCTCGAACCGGGCCAGTTCTCCCGGTTGGCGCGGTACTCGCCTATGCTGGGCCGACTGTCTGGGACGCGATGCACCACGAGGGGTTCCTGATCTGCGACGGCCTGACCCTGCAGGTCGGCGCCTACTCACAGCTATTCGCGGCAATCGGCACCTCGAATGGCGGCGACGGCGATGAGGTGTTCGACGTGCCGGACTGCCAGGGGGCATTCCTGCGAGGGGTCGATGACGGGGCCAAGCGCGACCCCGACGCGACCACGAGGACGGAACCCGCGGCCGGCGGCGCGAGCGGCGACAAGGCCGGGTCGATTCAGGGGTATGCGACGGCAATGCCGCGAGCGAAGTTCGGCGGATCGGTAGCGCACCTCCCAACTGCGAAACACGAGGCATATTCGACGAGCAGAGGGAACAAGCTGACGGAATGGAACGACAACGCCGTCGGCGTCGATGTCACAGGAGGCGGAGCGGCTGACAGCAGGCCACTGAACCTCGCCGTCGACTATCTGCTCAAGTACAAGGCGGATCTGGACTTCGAGCCCGCCGGAGTCGTCATCCCCGTCGCCGGCGCGGTCAGTGCGAAACTCTCGAACTGGGTCCTCTGCGACGGGAAGTCCTATAAGAAGTCGGACAACCCAGAGCTGGCGGGGGCGATCGGCACTGCCAATGGCGGCGACAACACGCTCTTCAACGTCCCGAACTACCAGGGCGCGTTCGTTCGCGGCACGGCCAACGGCAACCCGCGCGACCCGGACGCGAAATCGCGCGTGCCGGCGGCACCAGGCGGCAACGGCGGCGATCGAGTGGGATCGTTCCAGGCGCACGCAGCAGCGCGTCCGAGCGGCAGCCCATTCGAAGCGCAGGTCGCGCACCTGCCGACGGAGGGCGATGTGGTGGAACCCGTCGCGGGCGTCGGCATCGCGGCGTGGAACGACGGGTCCGTGAGCTGCGACCTCGCCTCCCGCGGCGGAGACGCTGAGACGAGGCCGCAGAACCTGTACGTCGACTGGTTCGTGTGTGCGACTAAGTCGGCAGGCTCGACGTTCCCGATCGGCGCGCTGATCGCCGTCCCGGGCGACCCGGCGCCCTCCGGCAGCTCGGCCGAGTGGCTGGCATGCGACGGCAGCGCGTACGCGGTCGTGGACTACAACGAGCTCTACCAAGCGATCGGAACGGCGCACGGCGGCACTGTCGGGAAGTTCAATGTGCCCGACCTTCGAGGACGGTTCCTCCGCGGCGTCGACCACGGCACTCGGCGCGATCCGGACGCCCAGTCGCGTAAGCAGCCCGCACCGGGCGGAGCGACCGGTGACAACATAGGGAGCGTCCAGGACTGGGCGACAGGAAAGCCCGAACCGAGTCTCACAGCGCAGGTTCCCAACCTCCCGACGACTGACCACCAGGCGTCGGCCGCGATAGGTGCACGGGCCCACGCGGCCTGGAACTCCGGCTCCGTCGACGTAGATCTCACCGGAGGGGATCGCGAGACGCGCCCCGCGAACGTTTACGTGCAGTGGTACATCCGCGCGCGCTGATCCGCACGCAACGCGTGTTCGCTTAGCCGGGTGGACGAACTCGTCATGCGAAAGGAAACTTTGGCAACGCCTCGCAACAGACCGTGCGCACCGGCTTGGAGTCGCGGCTCGTGCGACTTCTCGACGCGCAAGCGAGCCGCGACGCCAGCGCTGCGCTCCAGCGGGTGGTCAGCGCGCTCACTGCGCTTGTGCTGGTACCAGCGCTAGTGGCGGGTGTGTTCGGGGCCAATGTGCCGATCCCATTCGAAAACGACCCGGCGACTCGTTGGGCGATGTTCGCACTGATGGGCTGCTCCGGCGCGGTTTCCTTATCTCGTCCTCACGAACGTCGGGCAGAGCGCCTCGACCCGTGGGCTCGAGTTCCGCCCGCCTGGGGAGGATGAAGGCGGCGTCGACGACCCCGGCTGGCGTGGGCGCTTCGTTTTCGCCGCGCTCGCAGGCGCCGCCGGCGGCATCGCGGTCGAGGCGGCAGTCGCGGTGGTGAAAGTGACGCGCCGGGGATAGCGGGCTCGTCGACCGGCATTGCGGTTTTCGCATCGGCCGGAGTGCTTCTGGCGATCATCGTCGGGCTCTTCGTTCTCGATCGTCGCGAACGCACCGACTGGCATGCGACGGTCGGCGCGGCGGGCGCAGTCGGCGCGGCTTTCCTCGCTGCCGCGTTGCTGGTGTCGAGCCTGTGGCTGGGGATCACGGGCATCCTGCTCTTCGCCCCGAGCGGGCTCTAAGCGTTCCGGGCCACCTGAGCTCTACGCGTCAGCGCAAGTCAGTGGCGGAGTTGCTCCCGCGCACATGCCCGTCGCCTCCAACATTCCCGCGCATACGGTCGCGGATCCGTCCAAACTCCCCCTGTTGGGACGTGGCGACCGTCTCCGCGTTCCCAAGCCGCGTTTATCCGCGATCATCTACGACGATCAAGCCGAGCAAGCGTCGAAGCTACTCATGGCGATTTGCAGGGATTTCGCGCCTGATGGCGCCCGAGTCTCGGCCCCCTGAAAATCGTGGTGTCGCCGGTTCGATTCCGGCCCTCGCCATTAACCGGCCGCAGGGGCATCGCATGGCGTCGTCCTCGGTCGCTCGCGTGCGAAGCACGCCGCGCTCGTCACACCGCTCGCAGCGTCAGTCCCCGCTGTGCCAGCTCGTGCGCCGCGTCCTCAACGCGGTCGGTCGCCACCTGGCCGTCCAACCAGCTGGCGAAGTCCTCCATGCCCTCCTCGAGCCCTACGCGCGGCTCGAAGCCCAGCGCGTCGCGCGCCAGCGAGACATCGGCGAAGCAGTGCCGGATGTCGCCGAAGCGGTAGCTGCCGGTGACGCGGGGCGCGATCCGCTCCTTTCCGAGGACACGCGCGAGCTGCTCCGCCAGCTCGGACACCGACACGCTGCGGCCGCTCGCGACGTTCACCGCCGATCCGTCGGCGCCGTGCGTCGCGAGCGCGAGTCGACATGCCTCGGCCACGTCGCTCACATGTACGAAGTCACGCCGCTGGCCACCGTCCTCGAAGATCAGGGGCGGGTTGTCGTTCAGAAGCCGCGCGGCGAAGACGGCCAGCACGCCCGTGTACGGGTTGGAAAGCGCCTGGTGGCGCCCGTAGACGTTGAAGAAGCGCAGCGCGACCGTCGGCACGTCGTAGGCAGACCCGAAGAGGAGGCACATCCGCTCCTGATCGAACTTGCCGAGCGCGTAGATCGACGAGAGCGACGCAGGCTTCGTCTCCGGCGTCGGAACCGGCTCGAGCCGCTCGCCGCCGGGACCGACGGGCTCCCACTGACCACGCTCGAGCTGCGCGCGAGTGCGGTCGCACGCCCCGACCTGACCGCCGTCGACGCCGACGTAGAGACCCTCGCCGTAGACGCTCACGCTCGACGCCACGAGCAGTTTGCGCACCGGGCGGTCGATCAGCGCCTCGAGCAGGACGCCGGTTCCCTGCACGTTCACGCTCGAGTACTCGGCGATCTCGTACATGCTCTGGCCGACGCCGACGCGCGCCGCGAGGTGCACCACCTCGTCCACCCCGCTGAGCGCCCGGTCGACGACGGCGCGGTCGCGGACGTCACCCACCACGAGCTCGACGTCCGGGTCAAGGTACGGAGGCCGCCCGCCACCCGGGTGGACCTGTTCGACCAAGCTGTCGAGCGCGCGGACGCGGTAGCCCGCCGTCAGAAGATGCCGCGCCAGGTGCGAGCCGATGAAGCCCGCACCCCCGGTTATCAGCACATTCCGTCCCATGCGGCGTCCGGTCGATCCTACGCCTAACCTACGCGCATGATCGAACGGTCTGCGGTGCTCCGCCGCACGGACGAGCACGTGAGCGCGCCGCTCGACGAGTGGCTCGTCATGATGGACATCGACGCGGGGAAGTACTACATGCTGGACGACATCGCCTCATTCGTGTGGACGCGACTGGCCGCTCCGACCTCCGTCGCCGACCTGGTGAACGAGCTCTGCTCGCGTTACGACGTCGCTCCCTCGCGCTGTGAGGCGGACGTCCTCCCGTTCCTGACCGAGCTCCATGAGAAGGGGCTGGTCAAGCCGACTTAGGCGACTCCTGTCGCGCGACGGCGCGCGGGTCGCCGAGGCGGTTGCGTATCTGGCGCTTGCGCGGCTCGCGGTGGTCGCCCTGCCGTTCCGCGTGCTCGCGCGACGACTCGGCGTCCGGCACGCCGAGACACCGGCGACCGCGGACGTTCATCCTGCATCGAGACGGATCGCATGGGCGCTCGCCGCCGCGGCGCGGCGGGTGCCCTGGCGGTCGGGGTGCCTCGAGCAGGCGGTAGCGGCGAAGGCGATGCTGCGGCGCCGCGGGATCGCGAGCACGCTCTATCTGGGCATGACGCGGGGCCCGGTCGGCGCGCATGCCTGGCTGCGCGTGGGCGACATGAACGTGACGGGTGGATCGGACGTCGCCTCGTACGCGGTCGTGGCCTCGTTCGCGGACATCGACGGTCGATGAGCGCGATCTACGGCATCGTGCGCCTCGACGGCCGCCCGGTCGAGGCCGACGAGCTCGAGACCATGCGCCGCCCGATGGCGTACTGGGGTCCCGACGGTGGAGGCACCTGGCGCGAAGACGGAGCGGGCGTCGGACAGCTCGTCGCCATTCGCACCCCGGAGGACGAGCACGAGGAGGGCCCGCTGCGGCTCACGAGTGGAACGGTGGTGGCCCCCGCCGGGCGGCTCGACAACCGCCACGAGCTCCTTCGCGAGCTCAGCGTGTCGGAGGAGGGTCGGGCCCGCACCTCCGACGGCAGGCTCATCGCTCTGGCGTACGACCGCTGGGGTGAGCAGGCATTCCTGCGCCTCCTGGGCGACTGGGCGCTCGCCGCCTGGCATCCGCGCGAGCGGCGGCTTGTGCTGGCTCGCGACCACTTCGGCCAGACCGCGCTGTACTACCACCGGCGCGGTGACTCACTCGCCTTCGCGTCGAGCCTGAAAGGCCTTCTCGCGCTACCTCAGGTGCCGCGCCGGCTCAATGAGCTCCAGCTCGCGCGGTCCCTCGTGCTGGACGTCGCTGACGGCGCGGCGACGATGTACGACGGAGTCCGACGGATGCCGACCGCCCATGTCCTCAGCTTCGACGCGAGCGGCCTCGGCACGCGGGAGTACTGGAGTCTCATGGACACGCCCGAAATGCGGCTCGCGAGCGACGGCGAGTACGTCGAGCGTCTGCTCGACCTGCTTGGAGCGGCGGTCCGCACGCGCCTGCGCTCGCGCGGGCCGCTCGCCACGACGCTGAGCGCGGGGCTCGACTCCAGCACCGTCACCGCGCTTGCGGCCCGCGAGCTGGACGGCGCGCGGCTGACCGCGTACACGGCCCGCCCCGCCTACCCGGAGGTGGCCGCGGAGATGCCGGACGTGCTGGTGGACGAGTGGCCCGGCGCGCAGCTCGTCGCCGCGCACTACCCGAACATCGAGCACGTGCCCGTCGACGGTCGCGCCGTGACGCCGCTCGCGGCGATCGAGCACTCTCTCGCGGTTCACGACGAGCCGGAGCACGCCATACCGAACCTGCCCTGGGTCCGCGCGCTGCTCGACGCCGCGCGCGAGGACGGCGCGCGCGTCCTTCTCACCGGGCAGTACGGAAACGGCGGCATGTCGTGGCCTGGCGACGCGCGAGGCGTCGTTGCGGCTCTCGCGGCCGGCGAGCCGGGACTGGCGGCGCGGCGCCTCCGGCAGCTGAGCCGCGCAAGCCGCTACGGGGTGACCGGCGCGGTCTGGCACGGACTGGTCCAGCCGATCCGGAGCCGCCTCGTGGCCGAGCGGATGCGGCGCGATCCCACCCGGCGGTCGAGCTGGCGCGACTCCGTGATTGCGCCCCACTTCGCCGCACGGATCCGCTTGCGCGAGGCGGTGCGTGAGAACGGCTGGGACCCCGAGTTCACCCGCGCTCGCCCCCGTGAGCGCCGCCTGGGCTATCTGCTCCCGGGCAAGCTGCCGACCGGCGCCTGGTGGCACCAGCGGAGCGCCGCGCAGGGGATCGAGATGCGCGACCCGACCGCTGACGCGCGGGTGCTCGAGTTCTGCGTCGGGACGCCGGACGAGCAGTTCGCTCGCGACGGCCACGACCGGTGGCTCATCCGCCGTGCGCTGGCGCCGCTCGTGCCGGCGGAGGTGGCGTGGAACACCCGCCGTGGCGCGCAGGCCGCCGACATCGCATACCGGCTGCGGGCGGACGCCGCGGTCTCGGCGGCCGTGGATCGCGTCGTCTCGTCCGACGCGGCACGCGAGTACCTGGACGTGGGGACGCTCCGCCGGTCCTGGGAGAGCGTTGCCGCCGGCGGTTCGGAGGGCCTGCTCCGGGTTACTGGCGCGCTGGCATTCGGCCTCTTCCTGATGGGCCTCGCAGACAACCGGGAGCTGTGATTCACTGTGGCCATGAGCGAGTCCCCCAAGCCCAACGATCCGCACCAAGCGGCCACCCCGGCCGAGGCCGACGCGAGCGCGAAGGCACCGTGGCACCCGCCGATGCTGGAGGAGGTCGACTACTCGGCCACCGAAGCCGCCGGCGTCGGCGCCGTGTACGACCTCACGGTCTATACCGGCAGCGTCTAGCGTTACCGCCGCGCCAGTCCGGGCGGTGAGCACGCTCCTCCGCTCCGAGAGCGCGTACGTACGACGGCACGGCGGCGAGTCGTTCCTCGTTCGGCCGGCCGCGGGATCGGCGTCGAGGCTGAGTGCGGTGGCGGCGGAGATAGTCGAGGGCCTTGCCGTCCCCACCACCGCGGATGCGCTCTGCGCGCGCGTATCGGCGCGGTTCGACGTGGCTCCCGAGGAATGCGCGCGGGCGATCGCCGGGTTCCTCGACGAGCTGATCGCGCTCGGCGCCGTGGAGACCCGACCCGCCGCGGAGGCCCCGCCCCCCCTGCGCCGGCGCTACCTCGATCTGCTGAAGCGCACGCTCGTGAACCTCGTGTACGCGGAGGACGCCCTGAGGCTCGACGTGGCTCTGTCCGGCGGGCTCGGCACCGACCAGGTGGCCCGGCAGCGCCTGCTGCGCGACATCCGCTATGAGCGCGCCGATGCGTATGCGAGGCTGGTCGCGAGCAAGCGCGAGGGGAGGATCGACGGCTTCTGGGGCACCCGCCTCGCTCACACGATGATCGGCCTCGACGGGCTCGAGAGCCTCGAGCGCTGCGCCCACAGGGCCTTCGCCGACGGTGTCCCGGGTGACTTCCTCGAAGCCGGGGTCTGCCATGGCGGGGCGTCGATCTTCCTCCGCGCCCTCCAGGTCGCGTACGGGGAGGCGGATCGCGTGACGTGGCTCGCCGACTCGTTCGCGGGAGTCCCGCCGCCGACGCACGACGTGGACCGCGACCACGAGCTGGACCTGACCGAGGAGCGGGTCCCCTGGATGGCGGCCGGGGTCCAGGCCGTGCGTGACAACTTCGAGACGTACGACCTGCTCACGGATCGCGTCCGCTTCCTGCCGGGTCTGTTCGCGGACACGCTGCCGGACGCCCCTGTCGAGCGGCTCGCGATCCTGCGCATCGACGGGGACCTCTACTCGTCGACACGCGACGCGCTGGAGGCCCTGTACGACCGCGTGTCCGATGGCGGCTACGTGATCGTCGACGACTACGGCTGCCTCGAGCCATGCCGGCTCGCCGTCGACGAGTTCCTGGAGAAGCGCGGGCTGGACGTCGAGATCGACCAGGTCGATTGGACTCGCGTCTGCTGGCGCAAGACCGCGTGAGCGAGTCGCGCGGCCCGCGCCTCGTCGTCGTCCATCCGAGCGATCTCGTTGGCGAGAACGCCGGACTGTATGGCCTGCACGTCACGTCGCTGGTCGAGCTGCTCACGCCTCTGGGCTGGCGCGTCGAGGCCTACTCGGTACTCGATCCGCGCTTCCCGGCGGCTGCGCTCAGCGCCGACGTCACGGTGATCCAGATGCTCGCCGATCCCGAGGCCGAAGGCGTGATCCTGCGCCGTCGCGACCGGGGCCTCCCGACGGTCTACGAGGTGACCGACAACGTCCTCGGCGTCGGCGACTGGCTGCCGCGCACACATCCCGTGCGCAGTCCGCTCGCCCGGCAGAGTCTCCTGTACCACGCGCATCTGGCGGACTCGACACAGATGCTGGTGCCGGCGCTCGCGGAGCTCTTCTCGGCTGTGAACCCGCGGGCGATCCTGCTCAGCCCTCACACGCCGTTCCCCGACGAGCTGCCTCCGAAGCCGCCTGGCTTCGTATTCGGCTGGTCCGGCAGCCGCTCGCACTCGGCCAGCCTGGCGGCGGCGGCCCCGGCGGTAGTCGAGTTCTGCCGGCGTCATCCGGAGGCGACGTTCGCGTTCATGGGGGACCGCGGCGTCTTCGACGAGCACTTCGCGGCGATAGTCCCGGAGCAGCGGCAGCTCCATCCGTTCAGCGAGTGGGACACGCAACTGCGTTTCGTCGGCGGCCTGCACGTCGGCATCGCGCCGATGGCGCCGAGCCCGTTCAACGCCGCACGCTCCGACACGCGCGTCGGCCTCTACGCCGGGCACGGCGTGGCAGCGGTACTGGAGGACGCCCCCGCTCATCGCCCTCATCGCCGCCACGCGCGGATCTACCAGACGACGGCGGAGCTGCTCGATGTCCTCGAGGAGCTCTTTCACGACCGCACCCAGGTCGAGTCGCTGGCACGCGCCGGGCGCGCGTGGATGGAGCGCGAGCGCAACGCCGCAGCATTGGGCGTCGAGCGCGACAGCGCGTACCGCGAGCTGCTCGCGCGGTCGCCGAACGGCCGGCCGGCGGGGCTTCCCGACACTCGGGTCGAGGGCGCTGAGCGGCTGGCCGCACGCCTCCGCCGGGCCTCTCACCAGGAGCCCGAACGCGCGCTGTCGAGCTGCCGCGAGCTCGTGGCCCAGCACCCGGCCTACGACCAGGCGCACCTGCTGGCGGCGCGCTGCCTGGAGCGTGTCGGGCGGCACGAGGAGGCGCTCGCGTATGTCGAACGCCTCGAGCCGTCACCCGTCTACTCAGACCTGTTCATGGAGCTGAAGGCGCGCGCCGTCACTCGCCTCCGGCCCGCCGACCGAGCGCGCTACGTCAGCGCGATCCGGTCGCCGCTGAGAAGGGCGCGTCTCGACGCCTTCGCGTCCCCGGCCGAGCAGAGTCGCGTCGTGCTCGAGCACAACCCATACGACCACTTCGCGCTCGCGAGCACCATCCGTCGCATCGAGCGCGACGACGCCGACGCGCCGGAGCTCGGCGCGCTCTACGAGCGCTTGTGCATGGTCGCCGCGGAGGACGTTCCCGCACCCCGACGGCCCACTCGACTTGCGCCGTTCCTCGCGACATGACCCATCGCTACGAGGCATTCGGACTCTCGATTTGCTCGAACTGCCGGCTCGAGGGCCTGCGCACGAGCGAGACGAGCCGGGTGGACATCGACGTCGAGTTCGACGAGGCGGGCGCGCCCGAGGTGGATCACCGAGCCGCCGACACCACGCCGTATACCGGGTCGGGGTCGGTACGCGGTGGCGAGGACGGTGGGCGGCTGCTCCTGTACGCGTCGCACGGCGGCGAGCGCGCGTGGAGCCTGCGCGTGAGTGGGGACGGCCGCTCCATCGACGTGCGATGGCGCGGACCCATCGAGCTCGCGGACATCGCGAGCTTCGTGGAGACGACGGGCCTGCCCACCGCGCTCGTGCTGCGAGGCGTCCCGCTGCTCCATGGGTGCGCCGTGGACACGGGCAGCGCTGCGTTCCTAGTGCTGGGGCCGGGCGGCGCCGGCAAGTCGACGTTCGCGGCCGCGGCCGTCACCGGAGGAAATGCGCTCTTGACGGACGACATCGCGGCGCTCGACGGGACCGGTGACCACGTGCGCGTGCACCCGGGCGGCAGCCAGTTGCGCATGAACGAGGACACGGCCGAAGGGCTGGGGTGGAACCCGGCGGAGCTCCGGCGGGTATTCGTCACTCCGACATTGCCCCCGAAGCTGTCCGTGCAGCTCTCGCGGGCGCAGGGGAGCCTCTGCGTGGACGCGCGACGCGTCGCAGCGATCTTCGTTCTCGGCGAGCGGCGCTCGCGGTCGGTGACAATCGAGCGGCTCACGCCGCCCGTCGCGCTTCCCGCGATCCTTCGTAACAGCTTCGGGCTGCGCGCCGTCGACTCGCGGACGCGGGCGCGCCTCGTGCCGTTCTGGGCGCGTCTGGCGCGGGAGGTGCCCGTACACGCGGTCGTTCCGCCCGATGGTTTCGCCATGGCGCCGTCGCTCGTCCACGCGCTCGCCACCGCCGCGAAGGCATGTGCGCACGAGAAGGGATCAGCGATCGAAGCGTGTCGCTAGCCGCCGTGCGGTCCGCCCGCTCCAGCGGAGCGGGCCGGCTGCGAGCTCGCCCGGGCCCGGCCGCTCGACCTCCTGCGCCAGAGCCGCATGGAGGAGGAGCAGACGCGCTTCGTCCAGCCTGTAGCGGATGTCGCTGCGGAGCGCCATGCGCCCGACGACCTCACCGGCAGCGCGCCTGGGGCCGAAGCGGGCGGGTCCGCGAGCCAGGGTGTCCAGCGATCTCCTGACCAGCACGCCCGTGCCGCCGATCCCGGCGGCCCACTCGCGACTGCCTCTTGGAAGGAAGGGGCCGAGGACCGTCTCCGCCACGAGTAGTCCGGTCGCGACCGATCTGACGTAGCCGCGACCGACGGCCTCGAGCGCGTCGCGCCGCACGAGCTGAGGATGGTGCAGGGCAAGCCCGGGCACGTCGGCCAGCCACTGCATTCGCAGCCAGAGGTGCTTCAACCCGTGGACGAGCGTGTAAACCCACTGCGCGGAGAGCGGCAGCGCCGGCACGCGCGCTCCGTGGGCGCTCAGGTGTCGCGGCCTTCGCAGCCAGACGGGATCGACGGGCATCAGGCTCGGGTTGGCGAACAGGCGCCAGTGCAACTCCACGCACACGCCGTCGGCCTCGAACTTGACGTCGTACTTCGCCGGGTACCGCGACACGCGCTCGACGACGTCGGTGGCCAGCGTGGCCCCGAACGACTCGTCCGACGAGTTCCAGCCCTGCCACTCGAGCCCCGCGGCGCGCAAGGCGGCGACGGCGCGGGCCGCTGACGCGGGTGCGACGAGGAGGTCGAGGTCGCCGACGAAGCGCGCACCGGGATCGCCGTGGGCGTCGATCGCGGCGGTGACACCCTTCAGGACGAGGGCCTCGACGCGGGCGGCGGCAAGGACCTCCACAACGTTGCGCTGGACCGCTGCCACGCGGAGCAGCTTGCGGGTGTTCGACCTGGTTCGCTCTCGCACCCCATCCTGGATGCCCTGTGGCGCTCCCACCTGTGTGAGCCATCCGGAGCGCTGCACCAGCGGCGCGATCCGGTGGAGGTCGACGAGGCGTAGGAACTCGCCCCAGTCGATCTCGCCGGTCGGCTGCCGTGGCTCGGGTACGCCGCTCGCCGTCGCCACCGCCGCGGCGACAGCCTGAAGAGCCGGGGTCGTCATCGCGGCTCCGCCCCGCACCCCCTCCGACTCGGCCATCCGCTCACGGGCCGGGATCGACCTGCACGAGCCCGCGCGCAGAGAGCTGGTCGATCAGCGCCTGCAGGTCGCGGCGCAACGTCGCCTCGTCGACCGCGTACTCGGTCAGCAGCGTGGCCACGATGGGCTCGAGCGACTCGTTCTCGGCCAGGAGCTGCCAGGCGCGAGTCCCCACCTCATCGAGCTCGAAGTAGACGGAGGTGCGCCGGTCGAGCAGGACGGTCTCGCCGTCGAACTCCTGGAATAGGACATCGGGGGAGATGCAGACCTTGCCCGGCAACCGGCGCGAGTATGTCAGACGGCCCTCCTGCGTCGCGACGGGGTTTCGCGAGCTCCCCGTAGCGAGATCGGGAACTACTCCTGGTCCGCCACGCCGCCGCTCATGGCGGTCGGTGCGTACTCGTACAGCGTCGGCCCCGTGTTCCAGTCGATCACGTACAGGCGCAGGCCGTCGGCACTGCACGCGATGCCGCTGTGCGTCATCGGGATCGGGTCGCGCAGCGGCGCCAGCGAGACCGGGTCGCACGGCACGGCCCAGTTCGTCGCCAGCACCCACACCACCCCACCGCCGAACGCCAGCCCCTGCATCTCGTTGCCGTCCCAGCCCTGGGTGATCTGGCGCCGGCCCTTCTCCGTCAGGATCGGGTTGCCCGGACCCGGGGCGTAGTGGACCAGCGCGATCGTCGTTGCGCTGTACACGTCCCCGTTCGGCGCGACCGCGGCCCCGCACGCCGCCTCCATCCCGGTGTTGACGCTGCCGAGCTGGACGAGCTCCTGGTGCGGGTTGGACGGGTTCACCTCGAACCCGTAGACGTTCCCCGCGTCGCCGTTCGCGAAGTAGAGGACGTTCCCCGCCGGCGCCATGCCGAGGTAGAACAGGACGCCGTAGCCCGGGCACGAGGTCGCGTCGCCGGACGGCTGCGGCGGGTTCCCGTCGATCATCATGTAGATCGCGAACGAGCCCGGCTCGGTCTCCGCGTAGGCCCAGATGCGGCTGCCGTCGGGCTGGGGCGCGACCGCCTGGAACCCGTCGCCGGAGAACCCGACCGTGCCGGAGCGGAGCTGCGTGGGCGCGGTGCCGGGCACGATCGGCCGCCCGTAGACCGCGAACGTGTTGCCGCCGGCGACGTAGAGCAGCGTGCCGTCGTGCGACACCGCTGCGCCCGGGCGCGGCCCCGGCAGGTTCCCGACCTGGCTCGTCACCCCCCACTGGAGGCTCAGCGTCGACTGCACCTGCCCCACCGAGTTGATCGCCGTCAGCGTGAAGTTCTCCACGCCGGGGTTGGTCACCGGCACCGGCAGCCCCGGCGGGGTGGACGACGGGTTGAGCTGCTCCTGCACGCCCGTCAGCGAGCAGTGGTCGGCGTCCGTCTGCCAGGTGAAGGTGAGCGTGCAGGCGCCGGTCCCGGGGTCGAACGAGACATCGCCCTTGAACAGGGAGATCGTCGGCGGGGGCTCCTGCACGGTGACGGTCTTCTGGTCCTGCGCCGTGTACTGGACGCCGCTGATCGTGTCGGTCACCGTCAGCGTGAACACCGTCGTGGTCGACGGCTGGAGCGGCGGGTCGCTCGTGCCCGGATAGACGCCCGCGTTCGACAGCGGCGGCGCCCCCGCGGCCGGGATGTTCACAACCCGCGTGCCCGCCACGTACTCGATCGTGTAGGCAGCTCCCTGGGGCCCGCTCCAGTGCAGGTGCGTGTCCTGGCCCGCGGGGATGTCCGGCGGGTCGACCCAGAACTCGACCGCGCCCCACCCGGCCGGGAACTTCGTCAGGGCCAGCGGCGCCGTGGGGCAGTTCGGCGGCCGGCAGTTGTTAGAGCCCTCGACCACCTTGAGGCCCTGCACGTAGCCGGGCTCGCGGTTGACGTAGACGGCGTTGAAGGCGAACACCAGGCTGTCCGACCCGACCTGCGCCGAGCCGGCCGTCGGCACGAACGCGTACACGCCGGCCGGCGTGTTGGGGAGCTGCTTCCAGCCGGCGGGCGGAACCGGCCCGATGTCGGTCGCGTCGTTGGTCAGCGCCGAGCCGCCGGGGCCGATCGGGATCGTGACCTGGATGCCCTGGATCGTCACCGGGTTGTTGTCCGGGTTCGGCGACGGGTTCGACCCGATCACCTGGAGCACGCAGCTCACGAGGTTCCCCGTCTGCGGGCTGGCGGGCAGCGGGAACGGGTCGGTCGCGACCGAGTAGTCGAGCAGCGGTTGGCTCATCCGGACACTCCTCCAGTGAGTGGGGTCGGGGAGATGACGTAGACGCTCTGCGCGGAGATCACCAGCGCGTACAGGCGCAGCCCGTCGGGGGACACGGCGATCGCGTCAGCGACGATCGGGAGCGGATCGCCGAGTTGCTGCATGCTGCTCCGGTCCACCGCCACGATCTCCTGGCCGAGCGCGACGAAGAGCGTCTCACCGGCCAGCGCGAGGTCGACCACCGTCTGCCCGGGTAACGACAGTGCGGCGCCCGGGGTCAGCCCGCTGTCGCCCACCTGCTGGGCGGTGACGGCCCCGGCCGCGCCCGTGTAGAGCCAGCCGTCGCCCGACGCCGCCACAGCGGTCACCCCGCTCTCCCCCGCCATCCATTCGAGCGTGGGGAGTGTGCCCATGCTGAAGCTCTGACCCCAGATCACCCCGCCCGCGACCGGGTAGAGCTGCGAACCGTCCGGGGTCGCGGCGAGTGCGTCGGTGGCGGACTCCGCCGGGATGGTCCAGTCGAGGGCGCTCGAGAACTCACCGCCCAGGAACTCCAGCGCGGCCATCCCCGAGAAGTCGAGGCCGGCCCCGGCCGCCCGGAGGGCCACGACGAGCTCGGCACCGTCCGAGCGAGCGGCGGCGAGCCGGGTCGCGGGGCCCACCACGCCCCCCATCTGCTGGACGACCGGCTCGGGGAGCGGGTCGCCCGCGCTCGCGGGCGTCACGTAGGCGGCCATTGACTGCCCGCCGGCCACGTAGAGCAGCGCGCCGTCCGGGGCGAGCGCGAGGTCCATGGGCGGGTCGCACGCGGCCGGAAGCGGGGTCACGCTCCTGACCGCCCACAACGCCTGGAGGGTCGAGCTCGCGCTGGCGGCGCCGTGGATCGCGTCCAGCACGTAGGTGCCGGTCAGCGGCCGGTCGATCGGGAGCGCGTACCCGGGCGGACCCGCCTTGGTCTGGAGCTCGGCCTCGGGCACGGCGCTCAGCGTGCAGTAGCCCGCGTTCGCGGCCACCCATTCGAAGACAACGTCGTAGCCGCCGCCGGCCGCGACGATCGCGCCCGCGAACTGCTGGATCTTCGGACCGGGCTCGACCACGGTCACGGTCGTCTGCACGCGCGTGGAGTACTGCTCGCCGCCGATCGTGTCGTCGACCGTCATCGTGAACACGGTCGTCTCCGCGGGCTCCAGCGGCGGGTCGTGCGCCCCCGGCCAGACGCCCGCGTTCGCGAACCGCGGCTGCCCGGCGGGCGGAAGGTTCACGACCTCGTCGCCGGCCGCGTACTCGATCGTGTAGGTGGCGCCCGCGGGCCCGGACCAGTGCAGCGTGGTCGACTGCCCCGCGCGGATGTCCGGCCGGCAGGCCCAGAAGTCCACCGAGCCCCAGCCGTTCGGGAACTTGGTCAGCGGGAGCTGGACCGACGGCATGCCGGGCGTCCCCTCGATCACCTGGAGCCCGGCGACCGGGCCCGGCGCGCGGTTCACGGGGACCGCCTCGAGGCCGAACATGAGCGCTTGCGAGCCCACCGACACGGTGGTCCCGGGCGGTCCCACCGGGACGAACGCGTAGACCCCGGGTGCCGTGTTCGTCTGGAGCTGCCAGCCCGGCGGCGGGAGCGGGCCGATGCTCGTCGCGTCCGGCGTGAGGTCCGCGGCCGCCTCGCCGATCGGCACCTTGATCTCCACGCCGGCCAGCGTGACCGGGTTCGCATCCGGGTCCGGTGCGGGGTTCGAGGCCTCGACCGTGAGCACGCACTGGACGAGCTCGCCGTGAGCCGGGCTCGCCTGGAGCGGGGACGGCTGAGTCGCCAGCGCGTAGAGGAGCTTGGTGGCCGAACTCACGAGGGGATCAGCGGGGTCGGGGACACGACCGTGATCGCGTTCGACTCGATGTGCAGCGCGTACAGGCGCAGCCCGTCCGGGGAGACGGCGATGCGGTCGGCCGCGACGGCGATCGGCGCGCCGGCCTGCTGCATGCTGTTGCGGTCGACCACGACCACCTGCTGGCCGGCCGCGACGAACAGGAACTCGCCTGATACGGCGAGGCCGGTCACCCCCGCGAGCGGCAGCGGCGCTTCGAACGGCGCCAAGATGAAGGCGCTCCCCAACTCCACCACCACGTAGCCGGTAACCGCCGTCGCAGTCGCGAGGTAGAGCCGCTCGTCGGCCGAGGCCGCGATCGCGACGGCCGGGTTCGCCGCGGCACCCGAGAAGATGGCCACCCCCATCACGTCGGAGGTGTACCTCCACAGCATCGGCGCGCTCGCGCCGTACAGAAACGAGCCGCCCTGCGAGGCCGCGATCCCACCGGTCGCGGCGTACATCACGATGTTCGGGGACACGTGCGACGCCCCGCCCTGGGCGCCGGCGATCAGGCCCAGGCCGCTGCTCGACGCCGACGGCGTCATCGACCAGGCGAGCTGCTGCGGCGAGGAGCTCGCGCCCGCCAGCCGCACCGCCGTGCCACTCGGCCACGGCATCTGGCTCACCATGGGCGCGGGCAGCGGCACGGCCGGGGTCTGGTAGACGGCGCACGAGTCGCCGCCGGCCAGGTAGAGGAGCGAGCCGTCCGGCGACAGCGCGATGTCCGTCGGCGGCTGGCACGCCGCCGGCACCGGCGTGACGGACTTGGGCCCCCACGCGAGCGAGACCGTCGCGCTGGTCGAGTCCGTCTCGGTCACCGCGTTGAGGACGTAGCTACCGGCGAACGGGGCCGTCACGGGCAGCGGGTACCCGTTCGAAGGCGACTGCGGCTGGAGCTCCTGCGCGGGCACCGCGCTCAGCGTGCAGTAGTCGGTGTGCTCCGCCTTCCAGTCGAGGACGGCCTGGTACGTGCCGTCGCCGGTCTCCTCGACCACGCCGGCGAACTGCGTGATGTCGGGCCCCGGCGGTACGACGGTCACGGTCTTCTGCTCCTGCGTCGAGTACGTCACGTCGTCGATGGTGTCCGTGACGTCGAGCGTGAAGACGGTGGTCTGCGCCGGCGCTAGGGGCGGGCCGTCGACGGCCGGGTAGATGCCCATGTTCGAGAACGCCGGCCCCGCGGACGGCGGCACGGTGACGACGCCCGCGGCCGTGGCGTACTCGATCTGGTAAGTGGCACCCGGAGGCCCGGACCAGTGCAGCGTCGTCGAGCCGCCGAACGCGATGTTCGCCGGAAGGGCCCAGAACTGCACCGTGCCCCAGCCGTTGGGGAACTTGGTCAAGGGCAGGTCCAGTGTCGGCGACCCCGCCGTCCCCTCCAGAACCTGGAGTCCGAGGACCGGTCCGGGTGAGCGGTTCACGGGCACGGCCTCGAGCGCGAACACGAGCGGCTCCGCGCCGACCGACGCCTTCGTCCCTGGGTCGCCGTCCGGGACGAAGGCGTACACCCCCGGCGCCGTGTTCGGCTGAAACCCCCAGCCTGCGGGCGGGACGGGACCGACGCCGGTCGCGTCCGGCATCAGCTCCGCCGGCCCGTCGCCGATCGGCACGGTGATCTCCACGCCCTCCAGCACGACCGGGTTCGCGTTCGGGTCCGGTGCCGGGTTCGACGCGACCAGCATGAGCTGGCACTCGCCCAGGTTCCCCTGCTCCGGGCTGGCCTGAAGCGGGACCGGGTCGGTCGAGAGCGCGTAGACGAGCTGCGGGGCCGCGCTCACGACTCGTCGGGGTCGGTCAGCCGCAGCCAGCCCTCGCGGAGCTGGAGCAGGGAGTCGGGCAGGCGCGCGATGTCGTCGGCGGCGACGATCGGGTCCTGCTCCCACCCCCCGTCGGGTGTCGCCTGCACCCAGTCCCACGCCCCGTGCTGGCGGCCCGGCAGCGGCAGGCGCAGCGTCCCGGGGTCGGAGATGATCGGGCCGGTCCGGAACGTGACGGCGAGCTGCTTCACGAAGTCCTCGACGAGGTTCGGCGGCAGCGTCGCGGTCGTGACCGGGAGGATGCCGGTGAACGCGTGCACCGGCCCGCGCGGGTCGAGCACGAGCGTGACGGTGGTCGGCGCGGCGTTCACGTCCAGCGCGATGCCGCCCTGGTAGGTCGCCGGCCCGGCCTGGACCGCCGGCGCGACGATCTGCTTCAGGTACGTGTCGCCGCTGCTCACGTCGTCCGGGACGTGGACGGTGTGGAACGTGCTGTAGCTCTTGCCCTGTACGTACTCGCTCGGCAGGTAGTAGCCGATCAGGCCGTCGGGCCGGATGTCCTGGTCTCCGAGACGGACCGGGAACGGCACCTGCTCGACGTCGCCGATGTCCTTGTTCCACACGAGCTGCGGCGGCGCGCTCGCGTTGCGCGGCTGGGTCATCGCCTCCCAGGTCTGCTCGAAGGCGGGCTCGCCCATCAGGCACAGCCCGAGCTGGGCCTGGACCACCGCCAGCGGCCGCCCGAACAGCACCGACAGGAACTGGTCCTTGCGCCCGCCGAGCGGGTCCACCGTCCAGAGCGTCTCGTCGATGGTCGAGAGCACGTCGCCGAACACCGCCGGCGACTGCGCCGCGATGCTCACGACCACCGCTTGCAGGGCGGCGTTCGGGATGTCGGACGGCTGCGCCGGCGGGGGGAACGGCCCGGGATCGCCGGGGCGCGGTCGCCAGTTGTCCGGCGCCGGCAGCGGCAGGAGCTCGCCGAGCATCGTCCCGCCGCCGTCGTACACGGCGATCCCGCCGTCCAGATGGTTCGGCAAGAGCCAGCCGCACACCGGGTTCGGGTTCGGCGAGGTGGCGATGTCGACCCCGCTGCCGTCGTTCGCCAGGAAGCGGAAGTCGAGCCGGGTGTCCTGGGCGACCCGCGGCGGGAGCTGCGCCACTCCATACGGGAGCGCCGGCGAGCCGGCCTTCGGCTTGTCCGGAACGAGCCCCTGGGCGACCACCGGCTGGTACCCCTGCGGCGTGTTCGGCACGACCAGCTCGACGGTCTGGCTGAACACGTCGACGATCTTCATGCTCGTGAGCTGGAGGAACCCGCCGCGCAGCGGATAGAAGTCGCTCGCGTATATCCCGCGCGATCCGTACTGCACCGGCATGTGGCGGTACTCCTGCCCGATCAGCGCGGCGACGTCGGCGGTGCCGGAGGGCGGGCACTGCACCGGTCCGGACGGCGTGCCGGTCGCCGACGGCGGGAACGTCTCGACGTCGGACAGCGTGAGGAGCTGGTCGGTGAAGCCGCTGAGCGACTGAGACAGCAGGTCCCAGCCGGCGACGGTCGCGATGAGCTGCTCCATCTGCTGCGTGTCGATCGAGGTGTGCTTCTTCAGATAGGCCTGGATCTTGTCCTTGAAGAGCAGCGGAGCCTGCGGCGTGAGCACCGTCCGCCCCGTCAGGCCGACGGCGTCCGTCAGCTCGAAGCCCGTCCCGGCCCAGCTCATGTCCTGGCCGTCGAAGCTCCAGTCGCCGATCGAGAACGGGCGGGCCTCCTTGCTGGTGCCCGATCCGGTCGGGTAGTAGGTGACCTGCCACTGGAGGAACAGCGGCGCCCAGGCCGGCGACGAGCCGTCGGCGAGCGAGAACGGCGCCGGCCCGGTTCCCTGCCAGGCCGCGCTGGGCTGGGATGCCTCGTCGATCAGCGACACGATGCCGGCCTTCACGGCCGTTGCGTCGGCGCCGACAGCGCCGGCCATCGCCGTCGCGTTCGCGGGATCGGCGAGGTAGGCCTCCTGAACGAGGCTCGGGACCGACGGCACCTGCGTGTACGAGGCGAGCGGGTTCTGGTCGAGTCCCTTCGCCTGGAGCGCCGCGGCCGTGATCGCCGGCTGACCGATCACCCCGATCCCGGTGATCGACTGGCCCGGCAGGCGGCATGTCATCGTCCCGTCGTCGTTGCAGCGCCCGTCCTCGCCGTTGCGCTGCGAGCGGTCGGCGCCCGAGATGAGGATCACGGGGTCGTTCGGGTGCGAGAAGCTCGCGTCGTTGCCGGCCTTCAGCCCGAGCCCGAGCGCCGACAGCGTCGTCGTGCCCCCGCCCTCGGCCGGGAAGCTCCAGTTCGAGTCAGCCCACGCCGTGGCCGCGCCGGGGTCGGTCGGGTCGGGCAGCTCCTTCGCCGCGCTCTGCTGATCGCAGATCTGCTGCCAGACCTGGGTGATCAGCGTCGGGTAGATGCCGGGGTAGGTGTTCCCGCCGTTGTCCGTGCCGCCCTCGATCAGCAGCTCCAGGTCGCCCCAGTTCGGCGGGCCCTGGCCGAAGCCGAACGTGCTGCCGACCCCCACGCGCAGCCACATCTGGTACAGCGTCTGCTGGACGGAGACCAGCTCGCGACCCGCCTCGTCGTACTCGCGCTGAGCTACGTTGAGCGCCGCGAGCAGCTCGTCGAGCTTGGCGGACTGCGCCGGGGTGAGCTGCGGCGTCTCGGCCTGCTGGCCCGCGGCCTGCGGCGTGGCGGGCACCGCGGACCAGATCGTGCCGCCCGGCGCGGTCCCGAACCAGGAGTCCTCGATCCGCTGGTTCATCAGCACCGACGCCCCGGGCGTGCCGTATATGTCCAGTGCGTCGAGCATCGTCGCCTGCACCAGCCCGGCGAGGTTCTGCCCCGCGGTCTTCCAGTCCGGCGTGCCCTGCGTGTCGGCGTAGCTCTGGATCAGCGCGGCGAGCGCGTCGGCGGCGGTGTTGCCGACCGCGATCGTCACCTTGCTCGGGTCGATCGGGTTGGGGCCGATGGCGCCGACCGGCCAGCCCACGTCGATGGTCGTCCCGTGGTAGAGGCTCGTCACCGGCGGCGCGTCGGGCACGGTCTCGCTCACCGACCACCTCGCGTCCGCGAGCAGGGTCTGGAAGCGCTCGGCCTGGGTCTGCGCCTGCCAGGCGGCCTCGCTCGCCCAGACGCCGGGGATGTACGTGTTCACCCCGCGGAGGGGGTCCATCGTGGTCGCGTCGCTGAACCAGCCGACCACCATGTAGGTGAACGCGTAGGTGTGACCGCTCCCCTCGGCCGGCAGGTCCGTGTCCACGAACGCGAAGACGTCCTGCGAGAACGGCATGAACGCGGCGAACGACGGGTTGCCGGGCCCCACGGCGGTGAGGAACGGGTCGCCCGCCGGCGCCGGGCTCCCCTCCCAGGTGGCGATGTCGACCGTCGAGCCGAGCTTGACCTGGTTCACCTTGATGACCGTGTCGTCGTTCGCGCTCGTGGTCATGTAGCTCGGGTCGTTCGGGTCGAGGAAGGCGCTGCCGCCGGCGGTCGCGTCGGCGGTCTCGCTCGTCACAGGCGTGACGACGTCGCTCTGCACGACCCAGGCCTGAAACGGCTGGGCCGCCCCGGTCTCGTCGGTCCCGAAGCGCGCGACCAGCCAGCGGTTCGGCACGTACGGGAACTCGAGCGCGGCGGTCGCGTCCTCCTTGCGCCCGCGGGTTAGCGCGTCGGGTAACGCCCAGTGCACGTGGATGCCGATCTCCGGCTTCGGCCCGACCGTCGTGGCGATCGGGCTCGTGAACTGCTCGAGGTTCGCGTAGTTCGCCTCGTACAGCGTCGTGAGCTGCTGGTTCTGCGAGTCCACGGCCCAACCGTCCACGTGGATCGGGACCAGCAGGCTCGAGCTGTCGGCCGGAACGGTCACGATCGGCTCAGCTCCGGACAGAACAGCATCTGCTCTGGCACCTTCACCATCTGCACCGCGAGCGCGGCCGGCCCGAGCGTCTCCGTCTCGCCCGGGAGCAGGTTCTGGAGCGCCGCGGCCAGTCCGCCGCTCCCGGCGATCTGGATCGGCCCCAGGGCGAGCCCCGACCGGCGCAGGGCCGCGATCGCGGCGGGCGCCAGCCAGACGCCTTTCCCGTCCGGCCCGGGCAGGAGCTGGCCCTCGTTGCCGGGGGTCTCGCCGGTGGTGCCGGGCAGGTAGCGCAGCCCGATCCCGTCGTCCTCCATCCCGAACACCAGCCCCTCGGACGGCTCGTTCAGCTCGACCTTCACGGGCGTGTCGGGGTAGATCGCGATCATCACGCCCGGCGCGACGCGGTCCAGCCGCAGCGGCTTCATCGGGTCGGTGGAGTCGGCGCTCGACCAGGCGCGGATCTCGAGCCCCGGCCAGCCCTCAACCAGCGCCGAGCGCAGCACGAACCCGGCCATCGACCCGAGCGCCGGCGCGGGGCCGCCGGACGGGACGGCGCGCAGCTTGTCGCGCACCTCGACGATCGCCTCGTCCACGGCGTCGTGCAGCGGGTCGCGCAGGACCTGCGTGAGCAGGCTGTCGCGGCTCGACTGGACGCCGGCGCTCAGCGCGCCGTCGATCAGGGCGTCGATCCAGTTCGGGTCGAGGTAGAAGAAGCGGATCGACTCCGGCGGCAGCAGCTCCGCGTCGGCCGCCAGGTACGCGAACGGCACGCCCTCCAGCAGCCGCAGCCGGGCCAGCCACTGCCGAAGCTCGAAGGGCACCACCCGATCGCCGAACGCGTCGCCGGGCTCGGCGGTGGTGACGGTGAGCTGCTG
>DASVQK010000076.1:0-8917 GCA_036389105.1 Thermoleophilaceae bacterium | reverse complement strand
GCTGCTCCTTCCGGGCGACCGGCGGGCGGCCGACATCGACCCGGAGCTGCACGGGTGGCCGGCCCTGCACGTGCGCCTGGCGCTGGTGGAGGCCGACGGCCGCTCGCCCGTGGCCGGCCGGATCGAGCGGGCGGGGGCGGTGTTCTGGGTCGCGGCCGGGGCCGTCGCGCCGCCGCCCGGGCTCTCACGCGCGGCGGCCGCGGAGCGCTACCTGGTCACGCCGGGCCCGGCGGGCGGGAAGCCGGCCGCGTTCGTGGTGGCGGGCTGCACCGGCCGGCCGCTCGGCCGGGGCGCGAGGCGGGCGGCGTGAGCGCCGCCCCGCGCGTGGCCGCGTTCGCGGCGCTGGGGCTCCTGGGCGCGGGTGTGTGGGCGGGGCTGCTGGACTCGGCGGCCACCGGCCGCGCGTTCGGGGCGGTGACCGTGGCGACCGCGGGCGCGGCGGCGCTGACCGTGCTCGGGCGGGCGCGCCTGCCGCGGGCGGCCAGGGTCGCGGCCTGCGCGCTCGTGGCGCTGGCGGCGCTGGCCCTCGGCTGCCTGGCCGTGGGGCTGCGGGGGCGGCTGCTCGTGCCGGCGGGATGGGACGAGCTGGCCGACGGGCTGGACCGCGGGCTGGTGGGGGCGTCCAGCACCGGCTGGCCGTACGTAGGCGAGGACCACTGGGTGCGCCTGACGATCATGCTGGGCGTCCCGGCCGTGCTGACGCCGGCCATGGCGCTGGCCTTCTGGCCGGGGCGGCGGCTCGCCGGTGCGCGCGCGGCGCTGGCGCTGGTGCTGCTCGTGGCCCTCTTCGCCGTGCCCGCCACGATGCGCGACGTGGGCTCGCCGGTGGGCCGTGGCGCGCTCCTCCTGATCCTGATCGCGGCGTGGCTGTGGCTGCCCCGCCTGCGCGCGCGCGACCGTGTTCCGGCCGCGGCGGCGCTGGGCGCGACGGTCCTGATCGCGATGCCGATCGCGTCGGCGGCCGAGCGCCACGAGGCGTGGATCGACTACACCGACTGGAACCTGTTCTCGAACAAGGGCGCCGGGCACTCGTTCGACTGGGACCACGGATACGGGCCGCTCAGCTGGTCGCGCTCCGGAGCCACGATGCTCGAGGTCCGCTCGCCTCACTCGCACTACTGGAAGGCGGAGACCCTGGACCGCTTCGACGGCCTGCGCTGGTCGCACTCGGACGCGGGCGCCAACAGCCAGCCGACGGCCGAGCTTCCGCCGAACCGCGACCGCGACTGGGACGAGCGCATCACGATCACGATCCGCGGCCTGAAGAGCGACCTGCTGATCGGCGCCGGCACGACCTACGCCGTCGACGGCGACCGCCTGGTCTCGAGCAGCGCCGACGGCACCAGCAAGCTGATCAACGGACCGCTCGAGAAGGGCGACTCCTACACCGTGGTGTCCTACGTGCCCGACCCGACGGCCGCCCAGATGCGGGCGGCGCCGCGCGAGTTCGCCACGCAGTTCCTGTCGTACACGTACTTCGACCTGCCCCGCCGCCGCGACTCCGCCCTCACGCGGCGGAGCCCGCCCGAGGAGGCGGGCAACGTGACCAGCCGGACGCTCGGGTCGCTCGTGCCCGGCGCCCCGCCGGGGATCGACGCCGCCACGCGGCGGAGCATCCTAGCCTCGCCGTACGGCCGCACGTACCGGCTCGCGCGCCGCCTGGCGGCCGGGCGGCGGACCACCTACGACGTGGTCAAGCGCACGGAGCGCTACTTCGAGAACGGCTTCACTTACGACGAGCGCCCACCGCTGCGCCGCTACCCGCTCGACGCGTTCCTCTTCCGCGACCGGGTGGGCTACTGCCAGCAGTTCTCCGGCGCGATGGCGCTGCTCCTGCGCATGAACGGCATCCCCGCACGGGTGGCGGCGGGCTTCTCGCCGGGCATCCCCGACGAGGCCACGCACGAGTACAGGGTGCGCGACCTGGACGCGCACTCGTGGGTCGAGGTGTGGTTCAGCGGCATCGGCTGGGTGCAGTTCGACCCCTCGCCGTCGCTGTCGCCCGCGTCCGCCCAGTCCAACGGCGCGCGGTCCACCAGCGCCGCCACCGGCGGCCGCGAGACCGCGGCCGATGCGGGCCGCCGCGACCGCTCCGCGGGCGCGGCCAGGCTGGGGCCCGACTCCGGCGCGGGCCGGCCCTGGCTCGTGGTCGCCGCGCTGGCCGGGCTGCCGCTGCTGGCCCTCGCCGGGCTGTGGGCGGCGGTCGTGACGCGCACGCGCAGGCTCCGCCGGCTGGGCGGCGACCCCGACCTGCGCGAGCTGGGCTACGCGCTGCGGCGCCTCGGTCACGCCGTGCCGCCGGGCGCCACGCTGCTCCAGCTCGAGCGCCGGCTGGGGGTGACCGCCGGCTCCGGGGCGGTCGCCTACGTGCGCGCCCTTCGGCGGCGGCGGTTCGCCGCCGCCGGCGCGGCCGCGACCGCGCGGCTCGACCGACGGGCCCTGCGCCGCGGCCTGGTGGAGGGCCGAGGCCCTATCGTGAAGCTGCGCGCCCTGCTGGTCCTGCCGCCGTGGCGTCACGACAGCGCCGCCGGCGACCCGCCGTCTTCTTAGGCGCCATTTAGCTCCGATTCGTACAAGTAACCCTCAGATGACCAAGACCAGCCCCGTATCGCACATCGTGTCCGGCGTCCTGGGCGGGCTGGTCGCCGTGGTCGTCGGCTCGATCCTGATCGCCACCGGCGCGATCGACACCGGCAAGGACACGAGGACCGTGGTTCGGCAGGCGGAGGTCGGCAAGCCGGCCGCGACGTCGTCCGCCAGGAGCGGGTCCGGGCTCACCGTGCACGAGATCTACGAGCACGTGGGCCCCGGCGTGGCCTACATCCAGGCGCGCGTGCCGCGCGACAGCAGCACGTCGATCATCCCGGGCGAGTCCCAGCAGGGCACCGCCACCGGCTCGGGCGTGTCGCTCGACAAGCGCGGCTACGTGCTGACCAACGCCCACGTGGTCGACGGCGCCACCGACGTCACCGTCCGCTTCGGCAAGCAGGACCCCGTCGACGCCAAGATCGTCGGCCGCGACCCGTCCACCGACCTCGCGGTGCTCAAGGTGGATCCGGCCAAGATCAAGCTCACGCCGCTCGAGCTGGGCGACTCGGACAGGGTGCAGGTGGGCGACCCCGCCATCGCCGTCGGCAACCCGTTCGGCCTGAACAACACGGTCACCACCGGCATCATCTCCGCGCTCCAGCGCTCGATCGACGCGCCCAACGGCTTCGCGATCGACCACGTGCTCCAGACCGACGCCTCGATCAACCCCGGCAACTCCGGCGGGCCGCTCCTCGACGGGAACGGCAAGGTCATCGGGATCAACGCCCAGATCGAGACCGGCGGCGGCAACAGCGGGTCGGTCGGCATCGGCTTCGCCATCCCGATCTCGACCGCCAAGGAGGTCGTCCCGCAGCTCGAGAAGAGCGGCCGGATCGAGCACGCGTACATCGGCATCGTCACCGCGCCGGTGAGCAAGCAGGACGCCAGCGACCTGAACCTGCCGGTGGACAAGGGCGCGCTGGTTCAGAGCGTGACCGACGGCAGCCCCGCCGCCAAGGCCGGCATCCGCGCCGGCCGCACGCAGACCTCCACCGGGCTCGTGGCCGGCGGCGACCTGATCGTCGAGGTCGCCGGCAAGCCGATCTCCGAGCCGCAGGACATCGCGACGGCGATCGCCGACAAGAAGCCGGGCGAGCGAGTGGAGATCAAGTTCTTCCGCGGCCGCAAGCAGCAGAGCCTCACGGTCACGCTGGGCAAGCGGCCGTCCAAGGTCCCGGGGCAGGACTCGGGCGGCGGCCCGCAGCCGTTCCCGAACATCCCCTAGGCAGCGGCCGCGGGCCTACCATGGCCCCATGACGCGTATCAAGATCTGCGGCGTGGCGCGCGCCGAGGACGCGCTGCACGCCGCCGAGCTGGGCGCCTGGGCCGTCGGGCTGATCTTCCACGAGCCCAGCCCGCGCGCGTGCCCGGTCGAGGTGGCCGAGCAGATCGGCATCGAGCTCAAGCGCAGGGCCGAGGTGGTGGGCGTGTTCGTCAACGCCCAGCTCGACCAGGTGGCGCTGCTCGCCGACCGCTGCTCGCTCACGGTCCTCCAGCTCCACGGCGACGAGGGACCGGCCTACTGCCGCGAGGCCGCCCGCCGCACGGGCTGCAAGGTGATGAAGGCGCAGCGGGTGAAGGACGCGGCCTCGGTGCGCCAGATCGAGGCGTTCCGCGAGGTGGACCTGCACCTGCTGGACACCCACGCCGAGGACGTGCGCGGGGGCAGCGGCGCCACCTTCGAGTGGGAGCTGGCCAGGCACCACCGCTCGCCGGTCCCGCTCGTGCTTTCCGGCGGCCTGCACGCCGGCAACGTCGCCGGCGCGATCGCCGCGGTGCGTCCGTTCGCGGTCGACAGCGCCAGCGGCACGGAGGCCGAGCCCGGCCGCAAGGACCCGGCCAGGGTCGAGGCGCTGTTCGAGGCGGTGCGCGAAGCCGACGCGGCGGAGGCGCCGGCGGACGCGCGTCGGGCCGCCGGCGACGCCCCGCGGGCCGCGTGAGCGCGCGCGTCGAGACCGGAGTCGAGCGGCGCTTCGGCCCCTACGGCGGCCGCTACGTGCCCGAGACCCTGATCCCGGCCCTGGACGAGCTGGAGCGCGTCTGGGTCGAGGCCCGCGACGACCCGGCCTTCCGCGCCGAGCTGGACACGCTGCTGCGCGACTACGTGGGCAGGCCCACGCCGCTCTACGCCGCCGAGCGCCTGTCCGACGAGGTGGGCCGCCAGGTGTTCCTGAAGCGCGAGGACCTGCTGCACACCGGGTCGCACAAGATCAACAACGCCCTGGGCCAGGCGCTGCTGGCGCGCCGCATGGGCAAGTCCCGCGTGATCGCCGAGACGGGCGCCGGCCAGCATGGCGTGGCCGCCGCCACCGCGTGCGCGCTGCTGGGCCTCGAGTGCGTCGTGTACATGGGAACCGAGGACATGCGCCGCCAGCGGCCCAACGTGGAGCGGATGAACCTGCTGGGCGCCGAGGTTGTGGCCGTAGACGTCGGCGCGCGCACGCTCAAGGAGGCGGTGAGCGCGGCGATCCGCGACTGGGTGGCCAACGCGGCGGGCACCCACTACGTGATCGGGTCGGCGGTCGGGCCCGCCCCCTATCCCGCGCTGGTGCGCGACCTCCAGCGCGTGATCGGCGACGAGGCGCGCGCCCAGCTGCTGGAGGCCGCGGGCCGGCTGCCGGACCGCGCCATCGCGTGTGTGGGCGGCGGCTCGAACGCGATCGGCACGTTCGCGGCGTTCATCGACGACGAGTCGGTCGAGCTGATCGGCGTGGAGGCCGGGGGCGAGGGCGTCGAGACCGGCCGTCACGGGGCGCCGCTGGCCACGGGCGCGCGCGGCATCCTGCACGGCTCGCTGTCCGCGGTTCTCCAGGACGACGACGGCCAGGTGCTGGAGGCGCACTCGATCTCCGCCGGGCTGGACTATCCGGGCTCCGGGCCCGAGCACGCCCTGCTGCGCGACAGCGGGCGGGTGAGCTACCAGGCGGTGAACGACGACCGCGCGGTCGAGGCGTTCCGCCGCCTGGCCCGGCTCGAGGGGATCCTTCCCGCCCTGGAGCCGTCCCACGCGCTCGCGTGGCTCATGGCCAACAGCGGCGAGCCGGGCGGGATCGACCTGCTCACGCTGTCGGGCCGCGGCGACAAGGACCTGGCCGAGGTCCTTCAGCTCGGTTGACCTCCGCCGCCACCCGTCCGGCCGACCGGATCGACGAGGCGTTCGTCTCGCATGGCAGGCGCGCCGCGCTGATGCCGTACCTGATGGCGGGCTTCCCGGACCTGGACGCCTCCCGCGAGGTCGGCCTCGCCTGTGCCGACTCGGGGGGCGACCTGCTGGAGCTGGGCATCCCGTTCTCGGACCCGCTCGCCGACGGCCCGGTGATCCACGAGGCGGCCACGCGCGCGCTGGCCGCCGGCGTGAGGCCCACCGACGCCCTGCGCGTCTGCGAGTCGCTGGCCGAGCGGATCCCGGTGGTGCTGATGGTGTACGCCAACCTCGTGCTCGGGGGCGGGCCGGACGCCTTCCTGGAGCGGGCGGCCGCGGCCGGGGCCGCCGGGCTGATCGTGCCCGACCTGCCGCACGACGAGTCCGCGGAGCTGCTGGCCGCGTGCGACCGCCGCGGCCTGGCGCTGGTCCCGCTGGCCGCCCCCACGACCAGCTCCGAGCGGCTGGCGGCCATCGGGCCGGACGCGCGCGGGTTCGTCTACACGGTCTCGCTCACCGGCACCACCGGCGAGCGCAGCGAGCTGCCCCCGGACCTGGCGGACACGGTGGCGCGGGTGCGCGCGGCGGCAAGCGTGCCGGTGGCCGTGGGCTTCGGCGTGTCCACCGGCGCCCAGGCCGCGGCCGTGGCCGAGCTGGCCGACGGGGTGATCGTGGGCAGCCGCCTGGTCCGGGCGGCGGGCGAGGGCGGCGCGGCGGCCGTCGCCCGGGTCGTGACCGAGCTGGCCGAGGCGCTCGAGGAGTGAGGTAGATTTAGCCCATGGCGCAGGCGCAGACAGCCACGCGCAGCCCGGCCGAGGTCGGGCGCGACGCGTTCGACGCGGTGAGCCGGCACGACGTCGAGGGCATCGTGGCCAACTGGCACCCCGAGGGCGTGGGGGACTGGGTGGCGCTCGGCGTGTTCCGCGGTCACGACGGGATGCGCCAGATCTTCCGCCAGCTGTTCGCCTCCACACCGGACCTGGAGATGGTCGTCGAGCGGATCGTGTCCGACGACGAGGCGGTGGTGGTCCAGTGGCGCTCCGCCGGCACCTTCGACGGCGAGCCGTTCATGGGCATCATGCCAACGGGCAAGCGCGTCGAGCTGCGCGGCGTGGACGTGATGCAGGTGGAGGACGGGCTGATCGTGCGCAACGCCGTGTACTACGACGGCAACGCCTTCGCCCGCGGCGTGGGCATGCTCCCGCCGCAGGACTCCGGTGCCGAGAAGGCGATGATCGCGGCGTTCAACGGCGTCACCAAGCTGAGGAAGGCGATTCGCGAGCGGAGCGGCGGCTGATGCAGGTCGTGGTCGCGCTCACCGTCGGGCTGGTCTTCTGGATCGCCGCCTGGGCGCTCGGCGTGAAGTCCTTCGACGCCTTCATGGTCACCGCCCTGCTCGTGGTGCTGGCCGCCACCGCCCGCATCGCGATGCCGTTCGTGCGCGAGCGCCTGCTGCCGTAGGAAAGCGCTAGCCGAAGAAGGCCGCCGCGGCGTCGTAGTCCTCGTCGGGCACGGTGCGCAGCGACGCCACCGCCTCGGCCAGCGAGACGAGCTCGACCCTGCTTCCGCGCAGCGCCGGCATCGTGCCCCAGCGGCGCTCCGAGGCGGCGTCGATGGCCGCCACGCCCAGCCGCGTGGCCAGCACGCGGTCGAACGCCGTCGGCGTGCCGCCGCGCTGGACGTGCCCGAGGACGGTGGTGCGCGTCTCGTAGCCCGTCCGCTCCTCGATCTCGCGCTCCAGCCGCTGACCGATCCCGCCCAGGCGCGCGTGGCCGAACTCGTCGACGCCCGAGCCCGACAGCGTCTCCATCGTGCCCTCGACCGGGGTGGCGCCCTCGGCCACCACGATGATCGCGAAGTAGCGCCCGCGCTGGTGGCGGCGCTCGATCAGGCGGCAGACCTCGCCGATGTCGAACGGGCGCTCCGGGATCAGGATCACGTCGGCGCCGCCGGCCAGCCCGGAGTGCAGGGCGATCCAGCCGGCATGGCGGCCCATCACCTCCACCACCAGGTTGCGGTGGTGGCTCTCGGCCGTCGTGTGCAGCCGGTCGATCGCGTCGGTGGCCACCTGGATGGCGGTGTCGAAGCCGAACGTCTGGTCGGTGCCGCCCAGGTCGTTGTCGATCGTCTTCGGTATCCCGATCAGCGGCAGCCCGCCGTCGTGCAGCCGGGCGGCGGCCCCCAGCGTGTCCTCGCCGCCGATCGCGATCAGCCCGTCCACGTCCAGCCGCTCCATGTTCCGCCGGATGCGCTCGGGGCCGTCGTCGCGCTTGAACGGGTTGGTCCGGGACGACCCCAGGATGGTCCCCCCGCGCGGAAGGATCCCGCGGATCGACTCGATGGTCAGCTCCTCGTGGAGGTCCTCGATCGGACCGCGCCAGCCATCGCGGAACCCTAGGATCGAATGGTCGTAGCGGTCGATGCCCTTGCGCACCACCGCGCGGATGACCGCGTTCAACCCCGGACAGTCGCCGCCGCCTGTCAGGACGCCGATGCGCATCAGTCGCCCAACATACCCACCGCCCGGACGGCTGATCCGGCGCCGTGCCGCGGTCGCGGTCGCCGCCCTGGCGCTGGGGGCGTGGGCCGGCGGCTGCGGCTCCGACGCCGGCGGCGGTCCCGCGAACGGCGGCGCCCTCACGATCTACTCGAGCCTGCCGCGCGACGGGGTGTCCGCGCGGGTGGCGGACGCGGTGGCCGCCGGGGAGCGGCTGGCCCTGGCCGATGCCGGCGGGCGCGCGGGCGGGCGGCGGGTGCGGCTCGTGGAGCTCGACAGCGCCGCGCCCGGCGGCGACATGTGGGATCCGGCCGCCGTGGAGGCCAACGCGCGGCGCGCGGCGAAGGACCCGACGGCCGCCGCCTACCTCGGCGAGCTCGACCTGGGCGGATCGGCGGTGTCGGTGCCGGTCACCAGCGCGGCCGGCCTGCTCCAGGTGTCGCCCGGCGACGGCCGCACCACCCTGACCCGCGTGGACCCCGACCAGCCCGACCAGGGCCCGGCGCAGTACTACCCGGAGGGGCGGCGCAACTTCCTGCGCCTGGTGCCGACCGACGCCGTGCAGGCGCGCACGCTTGTGGCGTGGATGCGCGCCGACGGCGCGCGCTCGGTCGCCATCGTCCGCGACGACCGGCTGTTCGGCCGCGAGCTGGCGGCGGAGGCGGCCGGCGCGGCGCGCCGCGCGCGAC
>DASVQK010000075.1:0-7570 GCA_036389105.1 Thermoleophilaceae bacterium | reverse complement strand
CAGCGCGTCGCCCCGCGCGAGCCCCAGGGCCATGGCGTTGACGAGGCAGTTCTGCTCGTAGGGGCCCTCGAAGTAGATCTCCCCGCCGACCGTCGCCACGCCGATGGAGTTGCCGTAGTGGCCGATGCCGGCCACGGCGCGGTCGAGCAGGTAGCGCGAGCGCGGCGAGTCGAGCTCACCGAAGCGCAGCGAGTCGAGGATCGCGATCGGGCGGGCGCCGATGGCGAACACGTCGCGCAGGATGCCCCCCACCCCGGTGGCCGCGCCCTGGAACGGCTCGACCGCGCTCGGGTGGTTGTGGGACTCGACCTTGAAGGCCACGGCCAGGCCGTGCCCGACGTCGACCGCGCCGGCGTTCTCGCCCGGGCCCATGACCACAGCGGACCCCTCGGTGGGGAGCGTGCCCAGCAGCTTCTTCGAGTGCTTGTAGGCGCAGTGCTCGGACCACATGAGCGAGAAGACGGCCAGCTCCACCTCGTTGGGCTCGCGGCCGAGCTTGTCCACGATCAGGTCGTACTCGGCGTCGGTCAGGCCGAGCTGGCGGTGGCGCGGGTCCCCCACGAGCGCTCCGCTCATGCCGCCACCGGCGTCCTGCCGGCCAGCGAGGCGAACAGCTTCCCGCCGTCGGTCGAGCCGGTGAGCGGGTCGGACGCGTGCTCGGGGTGCGGCATCAGGCCCAGCACGTTGCCCGCCTGGTTGGTCACGCCGGCCACGTCGCGCAGGGAGCCGTTCGGGTTCTGGCCGGGCGCGTAGCGCAGGGCCACCTGGCCGGCTTCCTCCATGCGGTCGAGCTCGTCGTCCGGCGCGTAGTAGCGCCCCGTCGTGTGCTTGACCGGGATCGACAGCACGTCCCCTCGCGCGCACGCGCGCGTGAAGGGCGTCTCCTCGTTCTCCACCACGACGTCGACCTGGCGGAAGAGGAAGCGCAGGCCCGTGTTGGGCAGCAGCGCGCCCGGGAGGAGCCCGGCCTCGCACAGCACCTGGAAGCCGTTGCAGATGCCGAGCACGGGCCCGCCCTCGCGCGCGAAGTCGGCCACCGCCTCCATGACCGGCGAGAAGCGCGCGATGGCGCCGGCGCGCAGGTAGTCCCCGTAGGAGAACCCGCCGGGTACCACCACGGCGTCCACCCCGCGCAGGTCGCGGTCGTGGTGCCAGAGCAGCTCCGAGTCGGGGGCGACGCGCCTGCACGAGTGCAGCGCGTCCACCTCGTCGCAGGAGCCGGGGAACCTGACGACGCCGAGCTTCACGCCGCGCTGCCGTTGCCGCCGGCGTCACCGGCGTCGAGCAGCTCCACCTCGTAGTCCTCGATGAGCGGGTTGGCCAGGAGCTTCTCGCACATGGCGGGAACCTGATCCGGGTCCTCGACCTCCAGCTCCACCAGCCGGCCTATGTGCACGTGCGACACGCCCTCGAAGCCGAGCGCCGGCAGCGCGCGCTCGACGGTCTGGCCCTGGGGGTCGAGGATCCCCTCCTTCGGCCTTATGAGTACGCGGGCCCTCAAGCCGCGGCGCCGGAGCGCTCCAGCCACTTCGCGAACGGCTCGCCCGAGATGCGCTCGTAGGCGTCCTCGTAGCGCTGGCGCGTGCCGGCGACCACGTCGTCGGGGATGGCCGGCGCGGGCGGCGTCTTGTCCCAGCCGGACCGGCTGGCCCAGTCGCGCACGTACTGCTTGTCGAAGGAGGGCTGGGAGCGGCCCGGCTCGTAGCCGTCGGCCGGCCAGAAGCGGGACGAGTCGGGCGTGAGCACCTCGTCGCCCACCACGATCCGGCCGTCGCGGTCGCGGCCGAACTCGAACTTGGTGTCCGCCAGGATGATCCCGCGCTCGCGGGCGTGGTCGGCGGCGAACGTGTACAGCTCGATCGACAGCCGGCGCAGCTCCTCCAGCGCCGGGCGGTCGCCCAGGATCTCGGCGGCGCGGTCGAAGTCCACGTTCTCGTCGTGGTCGCCGATATCGGCCTTGGTGGCGGGGGTGAAGATGGGCTCCGGCAGGCGGTCGGACTCGCGCAGGCCGGTCGGCAGCTCGATCCCGCAGACCGCGCCCGTGGACTGGTAGTCCTTCCAGCCCGACCCGGTGATGTAGCCGCGCACCACGCATTCCACGGGGAACATCTCCAGGCGCTCGACCAGCATGGCGCGACCGCGAACCTCGTCGGGCACGCCGTCGGTGAACGAGACCACGTGGTTGGGCACGATGTGGCCGGTCCGCTCGAACCAGAAGGCCGACAGCCCGGTGAGCACGGCGCCCTTGCCGGGGATCGGCGTGGGGTGGATCACGTCGTAGGTGGAGATGCGGTCCGACGCCACCATCAGCAGCCGGTCGCCCTCGTCGTAGATCTCCCTGACCTTGCCCGAGGCGAGCAGCGTGTGGCCCTCGAGCGTGGCGGCGTCGCTCATGGAGTCGAGGCTAACAAGAGCTGCCGTCGTTGCCGAGCCGAGTTCGTCCGCAAATAGCGGTGTAACGGCCGGCGTCCCTCGCGGGACTCGACAGGCGATCGTGCTCGACCGGATCCTGCGCCCGCGCGTCGAGGGCCGCGCCGCCACCGCGGCGCTTGCCGCGCGGGTGGCTGCCGGGGTCGTGTTCGTGGTCTTCGGGATCGGCAAGTTCACCGCCCACGCGACCGAGGTCGACTCGTTCACCGAGTACGGCCTGCCCTCGCCCGGCGCGTTCGTCTATGCGATCGGCGTGCTGGAGATCGTCGGCGGCCTGCTGCTGATCGCCGGGCTCCTCACCCGCCTGGCGGCCCTGGCGCTGGCCGGGGACATGGTGGGCGCGATCATCGTGTCCGGCCTGAAGGAAGGCGAGGCGATCAGCCTGACCCTGGCGCCTGCCCTGCTCGTGACGATGCTCGTGCTGCTCTGGACCGGCGCTGCGCCGCCGAGCCTCGATGGGAGGATTTCCCGGCGCGGGGACACTTAGCACCGCATAGCGTGGCCAACTGTCCCATCGGCGACGGGGTCAATGCCGCTGCTCGGCGGACAGCGCCGGCTCCGAGGCCAGCGCCTCCAGCCGGTCCACGATCTCGGCCGCGTGGCGCACGAAGGCGCCCGGGTCGAAGATCGCGTCCAGGTCGAGCTCCGGGGCGGCCTGCGCGAGCAGGTCGCGGAACGGGGTGCCGGTGTCCCAGGCGCGCTGCGCCGCCTCCTGCACGATCCGGTAGGCGTCGTCGCGCGAGTGGTCGCGCTCGACAAGCGCCAGGAGGGCCCGCTGCGAGTACAGAGCCCCGTGCGTGGCGTCGAGGTTCGCGCGCATGCGCCCCTCGTTGACGACCAGGCCCTCGACCAGCCGCAGGCCGAGCGACTGCGCGTAGTCGAGCAGGATCGTGGCGTCCGGCAGCGCCACGCGCTCGGCCGAGGAGTGCGAGATGTCGCGCTCGTGCCAGAGGGCCACGTTCTCGACGCCGACCTGGGCGTAGCCGCGCAGCAGCCGCGCGATGCCCGTCAGCCGCTCGGACACGATCGGGTTGCGCTTGTGGGGCATCGCCGACGAGCCCTTCTGACCGGCGCGGAACGGCTCCTCCACCTCGCGGACCTCGGTGCGCTGGAGGTGGCGGACCTCGGTGGCGAAGCGCTCGAGCCCGGCGCCCGCCAGCGCCACCGCCTGGAGCAGCTGCGCGTGGCGGTCGCGCGCCACGACCTGGGTGGACACCGGCTCGGCGCCCAGCCCGAGGCGGTCGAGCACCCGCCGCTCGAAGTCGGGCGAGGTGGCGGCGTAGGTGCCCACCGCCCCCGACACGGCCCCGACCGCCGCCTGGTCGAACGCCCGCTCGAGCCGCTCCAGGTTGCGGTGCGCCTCGAACGCGAACCCGGCGAGCTTGACGCCGAAGGTGGTGGGCTCGGCGTGCACGCCGTGGGTCCGGCCGACGCAGAGCGTGTCGCGGTGCTCGCGCGCGCGCTCGACGAGGGCGTCCACCAGCTCGCGCGCGCCGGCGAGAGCGATCTGCCCGGCCGCGCGGACCTGGAGGGCCAGCGCGGTGTCCAGGACGTCGGAGCTGGTCAGCCCGAAGTGGATCCAGCGGCCGGGCGGACCGGCCGACGCGGCCAGCACGTCCACGAACGCGGCCATGTCGTGGTCGGTGGTCTTCTCGCGCTCGTTCACGGCCTCGACCGTGAACGACGCGGCTCGGATCGCCTCCAGGTCGGCGGCCGTCGGGCCCTGCATCTCCTCGCAGGCGGCGACCTCCACCTGTCGCCATGCCTCCATGCGCGCCTGGTCGGTCCAGACGGCGCCCATCTCCGGACGCGTGTAGCGCGCGATCACGATTCGAGGATAGACCGCGGCGCGGCCGGGCTCAGCCCAGGATCCGCGCCGCCAGCACCGCCGCGTTGCGCGCGTTGTCCACGCCCACGCAGGCGACCGGCACCCCGGGCGGCATCTGCGCGATGGCGAGCAGCGCGTCCAGCCCGCCGGCCACGGACGTCGACGAGGTGAGCGGAACGCCGATCACCGGCAGCTCGGTGTGCGCGGCCACGACGCCGGGCAACGCGGCCGCCAGCCCCGCGCCGGCGATGATCACCCGCAGCCCGCGCATCTTCGCGTTCTTGGCGTAGTCGGCCACCGTGTCGGGATCGCGGTGGGCGCTCATCACCCGGATCTCGTTGCGGATGCCGCGCTCGTCGAGCTCCTTGGCGGCCTTCTCCATCGTGGGCATGTCGCTCTTCGAGCCCATGACGATGCCCACCAGCGGGGCGTCCACGTCCAGCTCCGCGAACTGCTCCTCCACCTCCGTCTCGGTCATCGGAGCCGCCTCCTGCGCGTCGCTCACGCCTCCACCCTCTCCACCGCGCGCGCGGCGATGTCGCGTCGCAGCTGCTTGCCGTCGAAGTCGATCCGGTCCGCGGCGGCGTATGCGCTGTCGCGGGCCTTGCCGGGAGTGTCCCCCATGCCGGTGACGTTCAACACGCGGCCGCCGCCCGTGACCAGCTCGCCGTCGCGCTCGAGCGTGCCCGCGTGGAGCAGCTCGGTGTCGATCGAGTCGATCGAGCGCAGGCCGCTGATCGGGTCGCCCTTGGACGACGACTCGGGGTAGCCGCGCGAGGCGAGCACCACGGTGACCGCCCACTGCGGCGACCACTCGATCTCCACGTCGCGCAGCCCGCCGGGCACCGTGCTGCGCTCCAGCAGGTCGAGCAGGTCGGAGCGCAGCCGCGGAAGGATCGCCTGCGTCTCGGGATCCCCGAAGCGGCAGTTGTACTCCAGCACCCTGGGCCCGCTCGCGGTCAGCATCAGGCCGGCGTAGAGCACGCCGTGGTAGGGGGTGCCGCGGCGGCGCAGCTCGTCCACGATCGGCTGGTGCGCGGCCAGCGTCAGCGCGCGCGCGTGCTCGCGGTCGAAGCCCGGAACGGGCGAGTAGCTGCCCATCCCCCCGGTGTTCGGCCCGACGTCCCCGTCGTAGATCCGCTTGTAGTCCTGCGCGGGAGCCATCGGCACCGCACGCTCGCCGTCGCACAGCGCGAGCAGCGACAGCTCCTCGCCCTCCAGGAACTCCTCCAGCACCACGCTTGTCTCGCCGAAGCGGCGCTGGTCGAAGAAGGCGTCCGCCGCCTGGCGGGCCTCGGCCTCGTCCCGGCAGATGATCACGCCCTTGCCGGCGGCCAGGACGTCGGCCTTCAGCACGGCCGGATAGGACGCGCAGGGGAGCTGCTCCTCGGCCTCCCTGCGGCTGCGCAGCATCATGTACGAGGCCGTGGGCACGCCCACCTGGCGCATAAGCTCCTTGGAGTAGGCCTTGGAGCCCTCGATCCGCGCCGCGGCGGCGCTCGGCCCGAACGCCCTCACGCCCTCCGCGTCCAGCGCGTCCACCGCGCCGGCCACCAGGGGCGCCTCCGGGCCCACCACCACGAAGTCCACGCCCTCGTCGCGCGCCAGCCGCACGATGGCCTCCACGTCGTCCGCCGCCACCGGCAGGCAGGGGACGCCGTCGCGCGCGATGCCGGCGTTGCCGGGCGCGGCCAGCAGCTCGGGCTTCTGCGGGCTCCTGAGCAGCGCCCGGACGATCGCGTGCTCGCGACCGCCGCCGCCGACAACCAGGACCCGGTTCATGCTCCTGACCGCCTCAGAGCGCCGCGATGAAGTCGTCGATCGGGATCGCGGTGAGGGACTCGTAGCGAGCCGTGCCGCGCGAGCCCAGCTCGAGCGAGACCTTGGCGATCGTCCTCTCGTCCGGCGCCTCGATCACGTTCACGAAGTCGTACTGGCCGAGCACCGCCCACTGCGCCTTGACGCTGGCGCCGAGCTGCTCGACCTCCCGGTTGACCTCGCGGATCCGGGCGGGATTGTTCTTCAAGGTCTGGACGCCCTCGGGAGTCAGCCGGGTCAGCAGGATGTAGGTGGGCAAGGGCTACGCCTCCGGGTCGTTGGGTTCAAGGACACTTCTCGCACAACTGAGCGCGCGAAGCAAGGCCGGCGACACGACCTAGGAGTCGTCGACGCCGCTCGCAGCGTACGCGGCCTGCGCGGCCGAGCTCCCGGCCAGCGCCAGCACGGCCACGCGGCAGGCGGGAGGGATCCTGTCCCCCGCCGCCAGGGCGCACGCGAAGTCGAGCGCGTCCGTCAGCGAGATCGCCTCGAACCAGCCGCGGACAGGCTTGCCGCGCCGCATCGCGATCAGCGCTCCGAGCCCCATCGTGAGGTCCCGCGCTCCGATCGCCTGAGTCAGGACCCTCGGCCCGGCCAGCTGGGCGTCGCTCCCGATCCATACGCGGCCGGTCAGGGCGGGCGCCGCCATGAACGCGATCCCGAAGACGATCCTGCCCGTCGCGAGGTTGTTGGCCATCTTCTTGGGGTCCACCGACGGCAAGGTACTACGGCGGCCCGGTGGCCGGTTATGCCGCCGCCGCGGCCTGCGGCTCCGCCGCCGGCGCCTTCTGGAACGCCAGCTCGCCGTCGCGCGCGTTCACCAGGACCGTGTCGCCCGCCGTGAACTCGCCCTCGAGGAGCGCCAGCGCCAGCTTGTCGATCAGGCGCTTCTGGATCACGCGCTTGAGCGGCCGCGCTCCGTAGGTGGGGTCGTAGCCCAGATTGCCGATCAGCGTGCGGGCGTCCTCGGTCAGCTCGATCTCGACGCCGCGCTCCCGCACGCGCTCGGCCAGCCTCCTGACCTGCATCTCCACGATCTGGCCGATCTCATCGCGCGTCAGCTGGTCGAACTCGACGATGTCGTCCAGGCGGTTGACGAACTCGGGCTTGAAGGTGGCCTCGACGCCCGCCACCCCGCCGGGCACGTTCGAGGTCATGATCAGGACGGTGTTCTTGAAGCTGACCGTGCGGCCCTGGCCGTCGGTCAGGCGACCGTCGTCCATCACCTGGAGCAGCACGTTGAAGACGTCGGGGTGGGCCTTCTCGATCTCGTCCAGCAGGACCACCGAGTAGGGCCGGCGCCGGACCGCCTCGGTCAGCTGGCCGCCCTCGTCGTAGCCGACGTAGCCGGGCGGCGCGCCCACGAGGCGCGACACCGAGTGCTTCTCCATGTACTCGGACATGTCGATCCGGACGATCGCCTCCTCGGAGTCGAACATGAACTCCGCCAGCGCTCGCGCCAGCTCGGTCTTGCCCACGCCGGTCGGGCCGATG
>DASVQK010000074.1:0-39349 GCA_036389105.1 Thermoleophilaceae bacterium | reverse complement strand
CGCCCGGTCCCGCGCCCGCGCCGGTCACCGCGCCGGAGCCGCGGCCCGCACCCGCGGCGGACGCGCCGCCCGTGCCACGGCCCGCGGAGCCGCGACCGCCCCGGCGGCCCGGCGACGGCTTCCGGCGGCCCGTCTCGCAGGGCCTTGGCAACGGCGGCGCCGCGCCACTGCCGATCGCGCCCGGCACCCGCCGCCTGGAGCTGACCGGCCAGAACCTGGCCGGCCCGGAGGCCCCCGTCGCGACGCTCGACGGCCAGCCGCTGCCGGTGCTCGAGGCGGACGACGACCGCATCGTGATCGAGCTGCCCGGCGGCACGCCGTCCGGCACGCTCGAGGTGGACCTGGGCGCGGGCGACCTGGTGACCTACGGGCTGAGCGTCGCGGCCGACGACGCCTGGGCGCCGGGGGTGCGGCCATGAGGCGCCACGGCCACCTGGTGATGACGTTCCGCTCCGGCGAGTCGCCGCCCGGCCCGAGCCACCTGGACGTGCTCGTCGGCGGCGCTCGCGCCACCTCGCGGCTCGACGGCGGTCCCGTCGACCGCACCCTGCGCTCGAACGCGGCCGGGTTCCGCGCCGCCCGCGTCTTCCACGCGGCGGCGTCGCTCGGCCGCGTCGGCGAGCAGCACGTGGGCTTCGACGAGGTGGAGGAGCTGGCCGGCTGCTCGCGCGCGTACCGCATCGAGCTGGCTACGCCCGAGTCCACCACCCGGACCGTGACCCGCCTGCGCGAGCTGCCCGCCGTCGAGTCGGTGACCGAGCAGACGCTGGCGACGGCGCCACTGGCCGCCGCCGTGGCCGCACCCGATCCGGCGGCCGCTCTCGAGGAGACACGGCTGGCGCACGAGCAGGTCCACGCCGCCGAGGCCCACGCGATCGAGCCCGGCGACGAGCGGGTGACGGTCACCCCGGCCGACTCCGGCATCGCCCTCGGCCACGCGGAGTTCCAGCGCAAGCTGCTGGCCGGCTACGACACGGTCAACCTCGGCCTGGGCCGGGTGGGCGACGTGACGCTCGTCGGCGACAGTCGCGGGCTGGACTTCCTGCCGCGCGACTACGTCGGCCACGGCAGCGGCGTGGCGGGCATCATCGGCGCGCAGGGCTGGCGCCAGCCGTCCGGCGTCGCGGGCCGCTCGCTGATGCTGCCGGTACGGGTCCTGGCGGCCGCGACGGCCGGAGGCGGCCAGCTGACCGGCGTCGGCGGCGCGCCGGACATCGACGCCGGGCTGAAGGTCGCGATGGACCTGGGCGCCGCGGTCGTGAACATGAGCTTCGGCACACCGGAGTCGAGCGTCGACCCCGACGGCCCTCCGCCGCACAAGGCCGTGATCGACTACGGCGAGCGGCGCGGCTGCGTGATGGTGGCCGCGATGGGCAACAGCGGGCTGGCCGAGCGCTTCTACCCCGCGGCCCTCGACCCGGTGATCGCCGTCGGCTCGGTGGACCGGCAGGGCAGCCCGTCGCGCTTCAGCACCTACGGGCCGCACGTGGACCTCGTGGCGCCGGGCGAACGGATCCTCACCGTCGCGCCCGACGGCTACCGCGCCAGCAGCGGTACGTCGTTCGCGGCGCCATTCGTGTCAGGCGCCGCCGCGCTCGTGCTCGCGCACGCGCGGCGGCGCGGACACGACGTGGCCGCCGGGGACGTGCGCCGCATCCTGGTCGAGTCGGTCACGCCGCTCGGCACGGGCTTCGACGTACGGACCGGACATGGCCTTTTGAACGTGGCCGCCGCGGTGCGGCGAGTCGAGCAATCAGCAGTGGGGAGGTCGCCATGAGATCGGAACTCAGCTCCGCGGAAAGGACAGGCAGATGACCAAGTTCGCATTCGACACACGAGGACTCCCGAGGGACTTCCACCACGGCCCGTACAAGCGCCGGGTCCTGGACGAGCTGAACCGGGGTGGCCTGACCAGGCGCTTCACGGGCTCCGAGCCGGTGTTCGGCGTGATCGTCGGCTCGCTCCTGCTCGACGGCTACGTGGAGCCGCGCGGCGAGCGCTTCAGCGACGCCGTGCTCGGTGCGCGCAACAAGACCGAGGGGCGAGTCAGGATCGCGGGCGGCGACTCGCAGCCCAAGTCGGTCGTCTACGAGGCGATCGCCAAGCAGCTCCCGCGCGCGGCCGGCCGCCCGGCCGGCGACCCGGTCATGTACCAGGAGCTGGCCTACGTCGCCCGGGCGGTGGTCGACGACGGCGACGTGCCGCTCGGCCACCCGGGCTTCAACACGAAGCTCGCCGCGGCGGCGCAGGAGTACATGGACACCTCGCCGCTCGAGTCCGGGCTCGAGATCCCGCCCGTCACGCGGGACGGCCCGGTGGACGAGAGCAAGAAGGAGAACATCTACGCGGTCTCGATGGTGTTCGCCGCGTACTGGCTCGAGCAGGCCGCCCTGTTCCACGTGGTCGACCGGATCACGGAGAACTTCATGAACGGGCTGCTTCCGATCGGGTACGGCGAGGCCGGGAAGATCCTCGACGAGGGCTACTGGAACAGCGAGGACCGCATGAGCGAGCCCGCGCGGCGCATGCAGTACACGCGCTGCCTGGGCTTCGAAGGCGGCGAGGTGTCGCGCGAGGTCCAGCCGAACAAGGAGTTCGGCGACCTCTGGCTGCGGTTCCTGGCGAGCCTGGCGGAGTACGACCGCCAGCAGCGGATCGGCGACTTCTTCGAGAAGTCGCGCTCGGGGCCGATGTCCCTGACCGGTGAGGGAGTGCGCAAGGCGGGCCGCGACCTGGCGGCCAACTGCTCGCTGTACGGCTACGCGTACACGCACTTCGCGGCCCGGCGGCTCAAGCGGCACATCGAGTCCGCGTGGCGCGTGCTCGACCTGCGCGAGATCCGCGACGCCTACGGCGTGAACAACCCGTGGGAGGTCGTGGAGCGCGTGGCGACGACGGAGCTGAACCTGTCGCCGAACGCCGTGCGGTTCAGCACGCTCGCCGACTCGGGCAAGCGGATCCTCGACATCGTCGCGAAGTACGCGGGGGTGTGGAACGCCTCGCCCGACGGCGCGCCGCTGTTCATGGACCCGATGGAGCGGGCGGCGCTGACCGCGGTGCTCGCCTCCGACGACGGCCCCACGGCGCTGGCGGCGTCGAACCCGGACCTGATCTCCGACTTCCTCCGCGAGGAGGATCCCGAGGAGCTCGCCGAGTACCGGAGGAACGCCGAGCAGAACTACACGCACGCCGAGAAGGAGGAGAGGAGCACCGAGAAGCGGGTCAAGGAGCTCGAGAAGGAGCTCAAGGACGCGAAGTCCGGCGGCCACTCCGCGGCCGGGCAGCGACACGACGCCATCGAGCGCGAGCTCGACCTGGCGCGCGTGGTCCTCAACGACGTGCGCGAGGAGCGGCGTCAGGCCCTCGAGGAGCTGGCCCGGGTCCGGGCGGCGACGCGCAAGCCGGAGAAGGCGAGGCCGCGCCGCAAGCCGCGGTTCGACATCCATCCCGACGACCAGGCCGAGCTGATGCGCAACGTCGAGCTCATCCTGGCCTCCGAGGGCGTGGCCTCGTCGCGGGTCGACGAGCTGTCCGACCCGCAGGCGACGCCCTACCTGAGGAACTACCCGGGACGGGTGCAGCAGCCCGCCGCCGCGCCGGCGGACGAGAGCCCGATCAAGGCGCAGCTGCGTCAGATGATCGCGAGCGGCCAGATCCCGCAGACGCCCGAGATACAGCGGATGCTCAACGGCGGGGTGTCGGCCTAGCGCGACACGAGAGGAGACGACATGTACGGCGCAACAGCCGCTACCCCGGCCAAGTCGCTGCTGCACGCGGCGGCGAGGCGGCTCAACACGGCCGATCCGGTCGGCGAGATGGGCTACCTGATCGACGAGTCGCTGCCGCTGCCGCCCGGCGACGGGCGCTACCGGCGCAGCCGCTCGTTCGAGCCGACGTTCTCGGAGAGCACTCCGGGCAACCTCGGGTTCACGGTCGCTCCCGGCGGCCCCACGGCCCATGCGGCCGAGCGGGTGGCCGAGGCCACCGACGCGGCGCGGAGGGCGGTCCTCCGCAACTTCGGTCCGCAGGCCGAGCGCTGGCTCAGCGGCCGCGCGCACGCGGCCAGCGAGGGCGAGTACCGCTCCGCGCGCTGGGGGGCGTTCCTCGGCACGGGGTTCGACCGCAACGGGATGAGCGAGTCCTCGGTCGCCTACGAGTGGGGGCCGTGGCTCACCGAGTCGCTGCCGGCGCCGCTGTTCCAGCTCGCGCAGGTCGCGATGGACGCAGCGCCCGCGCTCCGGCCGGCGTTCAGCACAATCCGCTGCGGCCGCACCACCGGCAGCCAGCAGCTGACGTTCGAGATCGAGAGCGCGATGCCGCTGGCGGACCTCAAGCCGCTGATGGACCGGCTCAACCTGGGCGACAAGCACGGCGGGCTGATGAGCGCAGCCGCACTGGTGCTCGGGGCGCGGTTCACGCTGCCGCCCAGCACCGCCATGCTCACGCTGAGGCCGTCGCAGGCGGGCGTCGAGCTGCGGCTGGACGTGAACCTCGACGCGCTGCCCGACCCGCCCCAGGCGCTGCTTCCGCTGCTCCAGCTCCAGATGGCCGAGCGGCCGCGCAGCCTGCGCGCGCTCGACCGCTGGCTCACGGCGATGACGCCGGACGGCTATGGCGGGCCGGGCGAGGTCTCGGTCCTGTCGATCGTGGTGCGGCCGAACATGGCCGCGCGGGTGGCGATCTACCTGCGGCCGGCCCTGCTCGATCAGCCGCAGCCGGCGAACGGCGGCGCTCCGGCCGCGACGGAGCCTGTCGCGGCGCAGCCGCAGCCCGTCGCGGCGCCGCAACCGGCGGTCGCGCCGCAGCCGGCCGTTGCGCCCCAGCCCGTGGCCGCGGCCGGCGTCGCCGACCCGTGGTCGGCGGCCGTCCTGGGGGCACCGCGGTGACGGCCGCCGCGCCCCCGGCGGCGCGCCGGGACACGCTCCCGGTCGTCCGGGAGAAGGTCAAGGACATCCTGACCTCCAACCAGGCGTTCTGGCATCTTCCGCCCGAGCAGCGCAAGGAGCTGGCTCGCGACATGGTCAAGGTCGGCGCCTACATGGCCGACGCGGGCGGCGAGACCGCCGGCGTGCCGATGCAGGCGGTGCTGGAGAGCGAGCAGGCGGCGGGCGACGTCGGCGCCACCGTGGCGCCCGCCCGCCAGCAGCTGTTCGAGCAGCCCACCACGGCGGGGAGCCGATTCCGCTCCGGCGGCGGCGCCGCGGCCGCCGAGGCCGGCACTCACGCGATGACCGCGGCCATCGGGGAGGTCAACTTCCCGGCCTTCGTCGGCGGGCTGATCGACGGCGTGTTCAACGCCATCGTCGGCGCCACGATCAAGCAGATGAACGCGTTCTCGGACCTGGTCTCGAACGTCGCGAAGTCGGTGGACCAGTACATGAAGGACAACATCACCGACAACCAGTCGCGCGACTACCTGGCGTCGAAGTACCCCGACCACTTGGAGGTGGACCTGGAGGGCGACGAGCCCAAGCTCAAGCCGCGCGAGGGCGCCGACCAGGACAGCCTGCCGGACTTCTTCAAGGACCTCGGCCTGGACGCGCCGGTGGAGAGCCTCGACGAGGACACCGCCGAGTCGCTGGTCCAGCCCGCGCGCCGCCGCATCGCGATGGACCGCCAACAGCTGCTGGCGACGATGGTGCTGATGGGCGTCAACCGGCTGGTGGTGACCCAGGGCAAGATCAAGGCGCACGTCCTGTTCAAGCTCGACACGGTCGACAAGGTCACGCAGAAGGCCAGGCAGGCGTCGAGCTTCGACTCGCACAGCAAGGTGACGTCGAAGCAGTCCGAGGGCGGCTTCTGGTGGTGGTACACGCCGGAGGTCAACACCGAGTACTCGTCCAACTTCAACGTCTCGACGGTGCAGAACGACGACTCCGAGTCCAGCGCGAAGCTGCACGCGGAGCTGGGCGGGGACGTGGAGGTCAACTTCCGGAGCGAGACGTTCCCGCTCGAGAAGATGGGCGCCCTGATCCAGCCGGAGACGCTCCAGCAGAAGGCGGCCGGCGGAGCTCCGACCGCCGCGCCGGCGGGTGCAGGGGCGGCGCCCCCGGCGGCCGCGCCGCCCGCGGCAGGGCGGTAGGGGCCCGGTGTGCACAACGGACGCCTCACACTCTCGACCGCGCTGGTCCTGGCCGAGGCCGCCCTGCGCGAGGCCCCGGTCCGGACCGAGCACGACGACCCGCTGCGGCTCGAGATCCCGCCGGTCGTGGGCAGCGACCACCCGCCCTCGCCCGAAGCGGTGCGGGCGCTGGCGGCGCTCTACCTGCTCGCGGAGCTCGAGCAGGCCGGCGTGGTGCCGGTGGCCGAGGCGCTCGCCGCCGAGCGCGTCTCCCTGGACGCGCGCAGCGTGGAGGCCGCGGCGCGGCTCGAGCGCTTCGCGCGCCGCTCCAGCGAGTGGTACGACCGCTCGCAGCGGGCGCTGCTGTTCGCGCGCCTGTTCGGCATCGGACCGTCGGCGGGCGTCGACGGGGGCGCGGATGTGAACCACGAGTTCCAGGAGCGGATGGCGGCGCTCTGCCGCGAGCTCGCCGACGCGGCCACCGCGGCCGGCGGTCCGTGGCGGCGCGACCCGCGCGGCTACGGCTCGTACGGGGGCGGCGGCTACGACTCCCGTGGCGCCGCGTTCGTCCGCCGCGCCGCGCTGGACGTGCTCGCCAACGTGACGCCGCGCCTGCGCGGCAGCGCGCTCGTGGCCGGGCAGCGCCTCCAGGAGCAGCTGCGCGAGGCGATCGAGCTGCTGAACGACCCGGCGATCGGCGCGCCGTTCGGCGCCCGCGGCCTGTGGGCGACCGTGCGCGCGGTGCTGGGCGACGGGACGCCGGACCTCGGCCGGCTGGTGGACCGCGGCCAGGCGGGACAGGGCGTTCTGCTCTGGCTCGCGTCGGCGCTGCCGCGCCTGGCCACCTCGACCGACCTCCTGGCCGGGAGCGACGAGGCCGTGGCCTCGGCCAACACCTGGCTCCAGGCGTCCGGCCTCGGCCACTCCGGCCAGCCGGCGGAGAGGGCGGCTTGAGTGAGCGTGGCCCGCACCTCCGCGCTGCCGCCCGCGCTGCCGGCGCCGTACGCGACGCCGCCGTCGCCCGACACGCTGCGGCCGACGCCCGCCACGTTGGACCTGGTCCGCAGCCAGGTCAAGGCGCTGCTCCTGTCGAGCCCGACCTACGCGGCGCTGGAGCGGGAGGACCGCCGGCGGATGGCCGCGGACCTGGTGAAGATCGCGTCCTACGCGGCCGAGTGCGTGCGGGACGACTGGTACCAGTCCGACCGGTTGGGGCAGCGGCCGCTCGTGCGCAAGCGCGAGACCGTCGCGGCGCCGCAGGCCCTGAACGGGGCTGGAAGCGAGCGCGCGGCTCCGGCTCGCGCGCAGCAGAGCGCCGGCGAGGCGTTCCGGCCGGCCGCCGCGGGACAGGTAGCGCGCATCACCCAGGAGACCCTGCGTGCGGTCGCGTTCCCGGTCTTCGTCGCGGACCTCATCAACTCGACGTTCAACGCGATCGTGGACGCCTCGATCAAGCAGATGGAGGCCTACGGCCAGCTGCTCTCCAACGTGGGCCGGACGGTGGACGAGTTCATGGCCCAGAACATCTCGGACAACCAGGCGCGCGACTGGCTCCAGGCGATGTACCCGGAGTACGTGCGGGTGGTTCGCGAGGAGGCGCGCGGCGATGAGCCGGCCAGCGCGCACCTCGAGCCCGCTCCCGGCTCCGACGAGCGGCCGGCGCCGCCGTTCCAGCTCGACCTGGGCATCGAGGGCGAGGTGGGGCTCGACGAGTCGTCGCTCGAGGAGAAGCTCGTGCCCGCCGCGCGCCGCAAGCTGGCCCAGTCGCGGCTCCAGACCCTCTCCACGATGGTGCTCATGGGCGTGAACCGGATAGTCGTGACCGGGGGCAAGCTCCGCGCGACGATGGGCTTCCACATCGACGCCCACGACCGAACCCACGCGGAGTCGGCCAGCGAGCTCGACACGCGCGTGGGCATGGGCGGCAGCTTCGGCTGGGGGCCGTGGTCGGTGTCGGCGTCGATGTCGGTGGCGTACGTCAGCTCGTCGCGCGCCGACAGCGATTCGAGCATCAACGTGGACACCGACCTCACGAGCGAGGTCGAGATCCACTTCAAGAGCGACTACTTCCCGATCGAGCGGTTCGCGGACTCGCAGCGGATCGGGGCGATCAGGGGCAACACGGCGGTGCCGGAGGCAAACCAGCCGATCGGCGTAGGCGCCGCCGCGCAGGCCGGGCCCGCGTGGGGCGACACGGCCCCGCCGCGGCCGCGCAGCCAGCCGCCCGTGCCGCGGCAGAGCGCCCCGCCGATCGGGACGCCGATGCCCGGCGTTGGCGAGCCCACCCGCCGCCCGCCGGAGCCGCCGCCGGTGCGCCAGCAGCCGGCGCCCGCTCCCGCCCCGGCCGCCACGCCGGCCCCGACGCCGCCCGCCGTCGCGCCGCCCGCCGCCACCCCCGCTCCCCATCCGACACCGGCCCCGGCCGCGACCCCGACCCCCGCTGCGGCCCCAGCCCCGACCCCGGCTCCCGGTGCGGCTCCGGCTCCGGCTCCGGCTCCGACCCCGGATCCCGCTGCGGCCGGAGGAGACGACACGCCGTGACCGCCGCGCTCGCCCCGCCGCCCGCGGCCGGCATCGACCGCGACGCGCTGGCCGCCCTGCTGGCCACGCCCACCGACCCGCTCCCCGGGCCGTACGACTCCGCGGCCCGTCCCGACGGGCCGGCCCCGAGCCCGGCCGTCATGCAGCTCGTGCGCGGTCAGGTGCGCGCGCTGCTCGAGTCGAGCCCGGCCTTCCGCGAGCTGCCGCCCCAGCAGCGGCGGGCGCTGGCCCACAACCTGACGAAGATCGCCGGCTACAGCGCCGCCCTGGTGCACGACGAGTTCGCGCAGGCGAAGAAGCTCGGGCAGAAGCCGATCCTGCGCCAGCGGACCGTCGTCGCCGCCGCTCCGCGGGACGACCGTCAGCTCGCCCCGCCCGGCGTGCCCGCCGACACCTACAACGCCCTGGCCGCCGCCGAGCGGGCACCGGCCCCCGCGGCGCTCGCCACGGCGCAGGCCGGCGCCCCTCCCCCGCCGCCGCCCCCACCCGCCGACGAGTTCAGCCCGCGCGCGGCGAACAACGTGGCCCGCGTCACCGGCGAGACCTTGAACGCGATCGCGTTCCCGACCTTCGTGGCCGACCTGATCAAGGGAACGTTCAACGCGATCGTGGACGCCTCGATCAAGCAGATGGAGGCGTTCGCCCAGCTGCTGGCCAACGTCGCCAAGACCGTCGACCAGTTCATGGCCGACAACATCACCGACAACCAGGCGCGGGACTACCTGGCGGGCCAGTACCCCGGCCACTTCCGCATCGAGATCGAGGAGAACGCCGCCCGGCTGAAGGTGCGCGAGAACGCGGACGACCTGCCGGTGCCCAACTTCAGGGGCGACCTCGGCCTGAGCGAGGACGTCTCACTCGACGAGGAGTCCGCGGAGGAGAAGCTCGTCCCGGCGGCGCGCCGCAAGCTGGCCTCGAGCCGCCACGAGCTGCTCTCCACGATGGTCCTGATGGGTATCAACAGGATCGTCGTCACCAGCGGCCGCATTCGCGCCACGATGGGCTTCCGGATCGCCACCGAGGATCGCGGCACCGCCCAGAGCGCGAGCCAGTTCGACTTCCAGAACACCACCGCCGCGGCCGGCGGCTTCCTCGGCTTCGGAGCCGTCTCGGTCAACTCGGTCGCCTACGTCAGCTCGAGCAAGAAGGACTCGTCCGACGAGATCGACGTGCAGGCGAACCTGACCGGCGAGGTGGACCTCAAGTTCAGGAGCGACGTCTTCCCGCTCGAGCGCTTTGCCGACGCGGGCGTGATCACGACCATCCAGGGCAACACCCCCAACCCCGCGGGCAACGCCCCGAACACGGGCGGCGGCGGCGGTGGCGGCGGTGGTGGGGCCGCAGGCGGAGGAGGCGGGGGCCAGTGACCCGTCGTCCCACGACAACAGGGAGATAGACCATGCCACCGGACACCAACCTGCCAGTCATCGTCATCGACCCCGGCCACGGCGGCACTGCCATGGTCGGCGGCTCGTCGCCCAACAACGCGACCGGTCCCAACGGCCTGCTCGAGAAGAACGTGACGCTCGACCTCGCGCAGAAGACCGCCTCGCGGATCGGCGACCGCGCGCGCGTGATCCTGACGCGCGACTCCGACGTGAACCTCGGGCTGGAGGACCGCGCCTTCGTCGCGCGCGACAACAACGCCGCCCTGTTCCTGTCGATCCACATGAATGGGTTCTCCGACGCGGCGGTCGATGGCACCGAGGCGTGGGTCGCCGTCAACGCGAGCCAGGCCAGCCGCGACTTCGCGCAGGCCGTGCTCGACGCCGTCCACGGGATCGTCGGAGTGAGCAACCGCGGCGTCAGGTCGAGCGACCTGGGCGTCCTGCTGCCCGCGCGGCACGCGCCCGGCACGGCCGCGACGCTGGTGGAGGTCGCGTTCCTGACCAACGCCGCGCAGGCCGCGAAGGTGGCGGGGAGCCTCGGCCCCTACGGCTATCTCGACCAGATCGCCGAGGCGATGGCCAACGCGTGCCTCGCCCGCCTGCCGGCCGTCGCGCCGGCGCCCACTCCGCCGGCCACGCAGGGCCTGTCGCTCGGCAACGGCCACAGCCGTCCGGCGGGAATCGCCGGCGCGCTGGCGGCCGGCGACGGCGCGCCGTTCGTCGCGCGGGCCACCGACACCTGCTTCCAGTACTGCGAGCAGCTGCGCGCGCACGCCACGGACCCGGCCGCGCCCAACCGCGTCAGCGCGGAGCGGATCCGCAGGGAGACCGGGATCGCGGTGCAGGCCAACCCGTATGCCGGCATCACACGGGCCGAGATCGAAGCCGTGGTGCGCGCCGGCTTCAACTCCCATCAGATGCCCGAGGTGCTGCTGGCGCTGTGGTCGAAGGAGGGCAGCACCCAGTCGGTCACCACGCCGCTCACCGTCCACGCCTCCACCGAGGCGAACGCGAGGACGCTGTTCCGCAGCCACGTGTTCTACGAGCACCTCGGCACGGACCACTTCATCGTCGTCACCGCCCGCCCGGGCCAGGACAACACCTGGGACTCGAGCGACGCGGCCGCGGCGGGCCACGAGGCCCACTTCGCGCAGCGCATACAGGCGCTGACGAGCGGCGGGTTCCTCGACTCCGAGGTGACGCCCGCGGCGGTCAACGCCGAGCTGAACGTGACTCCGGTCTCGAGCGGCGTCTTCACCGTCCTGCCTACCACCAAGTTCTATGCGCTGTCGCTGCTCCTGGCCGACGCCTACTTCACGCAGCTCCAGCGCAACACCTACCCGCAGCTCGCATCGATCTCGCCGGCCCTGAACTACGTTCAGTGGAACGGCGGGACCGCGATGTTCACGCGCTTCCTCGCGTCCGCCGAGACGCACCGCCGGGAGCCGCAGTGGCAGCTGAACGGCCAGCCCAGGACGGTGGAGCAGTGGGCGCTCGAGACGCAGCCGCGCTCGAACGAATGGGCGCAGCCGCGCATCAACGCGGTCAAGTTCCGGCACCTCATGGAGAGCTACAGGCCGATCTTCGAGCTGTCGATCAACCTGATCAAGCCGGGGATCGAGGACCTGAACAAGACCGCGCCGGGCACGGCGGTGGCGGGGCTCTGGGCGACCGGCATGACCGCGCCGATCGACCCGTACCGCTACGACGTGACGGGCACCTCGTGCGCCCGCGGGCCGCAGCCCGGCACGATCAGGCTGCGCGACGAGTTCCGCCGCCGCTACAGCGGCCGCTCGATGGGCATCTTCAACTGCCGGCCGGTGCGCGGCGGCACGACGCTCAGCCTGCACGGCGAGGGCCGCGCCCTGGACTGGGGGCTGAACGCGAACGATCCAACGGAGCTGGCGGCCGCCAACGCCATCGTCGCCGAGCTGCTGGCCACCGACGCCGACGGCAACCCGCACGCCCTCGCGCGGCGGATGGGGGTCCAGGAGATCATCTGGAACCGCCAGATCTGGACCGCGGGGAGCCGTGCCGCCCAGGGCATGCGCCCCTACGGCGGCGTCAACCCGCACACCGACCACATCCACGTCGGGCAGAACCACGACGGGGCGCAGGGGCGGACCAGCTTCTGGGCGGCGGCGGCCGCGGCCCCGCCCGCGCCCGCGGCTCCGGCGCCCAGCGCGGGCCCCGCCGCGCCGGCGCCCGGGCCGGCCGAGCAGGGCCTGCACGCCGGTCCACCGGAGAGCGTCGCGATGGGCGGGCCGCAGCCCACGCCCGACCAGATCGCGCAGACGTACGGGGCGGCCGACTACGCGAGCTTCGCGGCGACGCAGGCGGCTCGCACCGACACGGTTTTCGGACACTCCGTCACCGGTCTCCTGCCGGAGTTCCTGACCAAGCTCCAGGCCGCCGAGGCGACACTGCGATCCGGAACCACGGAGTCGCTCGCGTCGGCCGCCGACTGGGAGCGGGTGTTCGGGATCCAGAACCTGGGCGGCTGGCGGAGCGACCCGCGGGTGCGCGGCATGCACCCGTGGGGCCTGGCGATCGACGTCAACTACCTCGGCCTGCCGTACATCATGCACGAGGCTGGCGAGGCCGCGCGCGACGTGGAGCTCGGCAGGATCTACCACCGGATCTCGCGACTGATCCTGGGCCGCGACTCGCTGATCCCGGGCGAGATCGTGCGCCGCACCAGCCGGACGAGCAGCTGGGACACGCGCGCCTGGTACCGCGGGCTGTACGAGGAGTCGGAGGCGATGAAGACGTACTTCCGGCTGCTGGCCAACCCGGCCGACCCGCAGTGGAGCACGCTGCTTCCGTCGGTCACGACCGAGCGCTGGGAGACGCTGGAGATCATCGGCCCGCCGCCGCCGACGCCGGACGAGATCGGCGTCAGCCTGCGCACGGTGATGGCGCGCGACTACGTCAACCTCGGCGGGGCGGACCCGGCCGCGGCGGGCGGCACGCTGCCGACGGCGGGCACGTGGCCCGGCGACGCTCCGTTCGTGGTTCGCAACCAGAGCCAGTCGGCGCAGCGGGACCCGCGGCTCGGTTTCCTCAACATGAGCGAGGAGGTGGTCGTGGCGCTACGCGACGGGCAGCGACTCCGCTGGGGCGCGATCGACTTCGGCGGCGCAAGCGGCGACGTGATGCACTTCGACGACAAGAACGGGATCTACGCCGACCTCGTCGCCCGTGCCCGGTCGCGCGGCACGGCGGCGCAATCGCTGCCGTCGGGGCTCGGCGTCGGTCCGCCGGCGCACGTCCTCGCCGCGCACTGACGGCGTGACAACCCGCCCTTTGGCATCCCCCAGATGGGGGGTGCCACGGCGGGAGCCGGATCGGGCTCGGGATGCGGGCTGGGCTGGACAACGCTCGCAAAGTGCGGGAAACTCCCTGCCCTACGGTGGGGGACTTGCACACACGGTCGGGGGACCGCGCCGCGCTGCTGCGGGTAGGGGTCATCGACGAGCACGAGATCTTCAGGCGCGGCCTCGTCACCTGCCTGGAGGAGGACGGCTCGATCGAGGTCGTCTTCGAGGGCGCGAAGGGTCCTCTTCGGGGCGACCCGGCGGTGGCCGTCGTCTCGCCCGACGAGGCGCGCACCTCCCGCTTCGACTGCCCGCTCGTGGTCTGCGCCTCCGGCGACTCCCCTCACGTGCGCCGCGCCCGCCACGCGGCCCGGTCGAACCGGGTTGCCGGGGTGCTCCCGCGCAGCTCGCTGACCGCCGACCAGCTCGCGGCCACCGTGCGCGCGGCGGCGGCGGGCCTGCAGGTGACCGCCGAACCTGAGTCCACGGAATCCGAGCGCGCCATGGACGACCGCAACCTCAGGGTCCTCCAACTGCTCGCCGAGGGATCGGACACGCGCGAGATCGCCCGCTCGCTGAGCTACTCGGAGCGCACGATCAAGACCCTGATCCGCGAGGTCGAGCACCAGCTGGGCGCGCGGAGCCGCGCGCACGCCGTGGCCGAGGGAATCCGCCAGGGACTGGTCTGACCCTCGCACCGAAAGCGCTTCCCGGACGTGCGGGGCGGCGCCCGCTCGGGCGGCACATTCGGGCAGCCGCACGCGGAGGTCGTGCCGAATGACTGTCTCACGGCCCCTTACATCGGCGCGCATCGCCTGCTGGGATTCCGCGGAATGGCGGACGGGCTCGCACGCGTGGTCTGGCTGGACGACCAGAACCCGATCTTTCGCCGCGGGCTGGCCGCGTGCATCGAGGCGCACGACTTCGAGGTGGCGGGCGAGAGCGCGATGCTCAACCCCGAGCCGAACCTCGACGGAATCGGGATGCTGGTGTTCGACCTCGACTCGCCGTCGGGGCTCCAGCGCGCCGTCCAGATCGCCGGCGCCAGGCCGGTTCGGCTCGTGGGTCTGGTGGGCGACGCGCGCGAGGAGAGGCTGTTCGACGCGGTCGAGGCCGGCCTCGCCGGCTTCCTGGTCCGCACGACGCTGACGCCGGACGCGCTGGTCAGCTGCCTCGAAGCCGTGGTCAGCGGCCACGGCTCGCTCCCGCCGGCGCTGCTGTCGCGGCTGATCGACGGCCTGGCCAAGGGCGGCGCCCGCGGTGCGGCGGCGGGGCAGCTCGGGCGTCGCGAGCTGGCGGTGCTGCGGTTGCTGGCCGAGGGCGGCGGGACACGCGAGATCGCGCAGGAGCTGTCCTACTCGGAGCGCACGGTCAAGAACATCGTGCACGACGTGTTGGTGAAGATGAACTGCCGCACGCGGGCGCACGCGGTGGCCACAGCCGCCCGTCAGGGCTTCATCTGAGTACGTCCGTACGCGTGCTCTGATCCGACTGTCTGCCCTTTTGCCTCTACCGGGACGAGGCCCGAGGTGGCAGATTCCGAGCCGTGGCGTCAGCGACCAAGGTGCTCATCGGACGCTTCGGCTCGATCGCGTCCATGGGACTGCGGGGCGTGCTCGAGGACGAGGGCTTCGAGGTCGTCAGCGAGCAGCCCGCCAGCGACGGCCTGCTCGACGTGCTCCAGCGGATCGAGCCCGACGTCGTGATCATCGACCTCGACGCGGGCAAGTCGCGCGAGCTGGCCTTCCGCGTCGCCCGCGACTTCCCGGCCGTGAAGGTCGTGGCCTGCTCGTCGGACCGCCCGTCGATGCTGGTGTTCCCGGCCGGCGAAGCGGGGCGGTCGTACCGGGTGGGCCTGAGCCCGAGCCAGCTGGTGGAGGTGCTCAGGGACGGGGCTCACCGCCAGGCGAATTGAGCGCTACCCCGGGGCCGGAGATCAGGTCGGCCGCACGCCGAGCAGCGCCGCCTCGACCTCACGCAGCCGCTCGACGTCGCCGCTCATGCCCGCGACGGCGTCGTTGAACAGGAACGCCTCGGCCAGCTTCACGATCGCGTAGCCGAGGGTCCGCGGCTCGACCGGGGCGTCGTACCTGCCGGCGCGCACCTCCTCCTCGATCAGGTCCGCTATGCGCGCGACCATGTGCGGCTGGAGGAAGCTCGCCCCGGAGGTGATCACGCGCAGGGCCGCGTCGCGCTCGTCCTCCACGAACCGCCGCAGCGCCGGCGCCTCGGCCAGGCTGCGGTTGAGGCGGTCGAACGTGTCGAGCAGCGCGCGGCCGCCGCGCCCGCGGGCGCCGGCGCGCGCCTCGTCGATCACCGGGTCCACCGCCCGTGCCAGGACCTGGCCGAGCAGCTCGTCGCGGGATCCGAACCAGCGGTAGATGGTCGTGCGCCCCAGCCCGAGCTCGGCGGCGATCGCCTGGACGTCGACCCTGCGGCCGCGAAGGTAGCGGTGGAGGGCGGCCCGCAGCACGTCGTCGCGGCTGGCGGCGGCCGGGCGGCCGCGCCGCCGGGCGGCGGTGGCTGTCGTCATGTCGCAGAGCATACGCCAGCTTTCGGAACAGCTGATACCTTGTGTTCCAATCGTGGGAGGGCGGCTGAGGTGAATGCGCACGGGGACGATCGGGGCCGCCGGGTTTTTCCGCGGCGCCGCGGAGGCGCCGCCGCCCTGCTGGTCATCGCCCTGCTGGCCGCGGCGCCCGCGGCGGCCTACGACTCCGACGAGGACGCGCGGAACCGGGCCAAGAGCGGCGAGCGCGAGCGCGAGCACCAGACTCCCGAGTACCAGGCGGAGCTGCGGACTCGCGACGAGGAGAACTTCGCGAGCGGCGCCCAGATACTCGCGTCGGATCCCGACCGGGCGGCAGGCGGCACCGGCGAGACGGTCTGCTTCACGCTGACGTCCGGCTGCGCCGGCGACATCCGTCTCTACGACTTCCAGCCGCGCGGGCGCGGGCTGGTCACGCCGGTGCTGTGGACGGCGCGCAACGGCTCGACCGTCTCGGGTCACGTGTGGGCCACGCGGTCGGGGCCCGCCAAGCGGCCCGGGATCGTGATCACGAACGGCTCGCTCCAGGCCTCCGAGCAGCTCTACTGGTGGGCCGCGCAGACACTGGCCAAGGCCGGCTACGTCGTGGTGACGTACGACCCGCAGCAGCAGGCGCGGTCGGACACGTTCGGCGAGGGCGCCGACCGGAACGAGGGGGTCCCGTCCCAGACCGCTGGCAACACCTTCTTCGACTGGACCGAGGACGCGCTCGACTTCCTCCTCTCGTCGCCCGGCAAGCCCTTCTGCGCGCGGCCGAGCCGCTCCGGCACGAGCCATTGCGACAAGCAGCGGCGCCGGGTCGATGAGGGCCGCAACGCCGCGTTCAACCCGTTCTGGGACATGGTGGACCCCGAGCGAATCGGCATCGCCGGGCACTCGTACGGCGCCGCCGGCGTCTCGTGGGTCGGCCAGCAGGACAAGCGCGTGGACGCGGTGGTCGCCTGGGACAACCTCTGCGACCCGACGTCGACGGCCAGCGCCGGCGAGGGACCCGGCGGCGGTCCGTGCCTCGAGGGCGGGCAGGGCGACCCGCCCGGCTACCGCGTTCCCTCGCTGGGGATCACGAACGACTACTTCACCGGCACCGAGTCCCGGAGCGACGATCCGGACCCGCTCACCAAGAGCCGCGGCTCGCGGGCGTTCTCGAAGGCCGGGGTCGATACGGGATCGGTCGCGATCCGCGGCGGCACCCACTTCGAGTTCTCCTACCTGCCGGTCCGGGAGTTCCGCGCGACGCTCCGCGGGATGGACCTCGCCGCCTTCTACACGACCGCCTGGTTCGACAAGTACGTGAAGGGCGACCCTACGGCCGACGCCCGGCTGCTGAGCGAGCGCTGGCGGAGGGACCCGGGCGACCTCGCCGTGGACCCCGCGGGCGGCGGCAACCTCTACTCGTTCTACTACCGGTCGCGGCTCGACTTCCGGCGCGCCGACGGCACCCGCTTCACCTGCGAGAACCTGCGCGCCGGCTGCCCGGGGCAGGTGAAGGACGACGGGCTGCCCAAGCACTACTCGTTCCTCGCGAACGCGACCGCGCCGGACGGCGCGAGCCCGAGCGCGGGGGTGACCGGTCGTCCGCGGCTGGCACTGCGTGTGTCGTACCGGGGTCGGGGCTGCTCGCTCAACCGCACGATGCGCCTGCGGTTGAAGGGCGCCGACGCGGGCGCGGTCTACAGCGTCGTGGTGCGCCACCGGGGCAGGGTGGCGGCGCGCGGCGGCCGCGGCGCGACCATCCGGCTGCGCAAGCTGCGCCGCTCGGGCGACTACACGCTCACCGCGACGCTGCGCGACGGACGCAAGCGCACGTTCAGGCGGCACCTGACGCTGTGCACCAAGCGCCGCTGACGCGGCCAGCGCGTCAGCAGGCCGCTGCTGCGACGACTGTCGCCGTGACCTTCGCCTTCTGCGCGTACATCCGCTGGTCGGCCATACCGAGCGCCTCTTCGGCGGAGCCGGCGTCGTCAGGAAGAATCGCCGCTCCATGGGAGCATTCGACTCGAAAGCCATCACCGACATCGGTCAGGGCGGCGGTGGCCAGGCCGAGGAGGGCCTCGGCCCCGCCCGCCCCGATGGTCGCGAGCACGCAGAACTCGTCGCCACCCAGCCGGTAGCTGCGGCCCAGGCCCTCGACGGTCGCCGCCAGGCGGCCGCCAAGGCGAGCCAGCAGGTCGTCGCCCGCGAGATGGCCGAACGTGTCGTTGTACTGCTTGAAGCCGTCCAGGTCGAACAGCGCGACGACGAGACGTTGCCCTGGGGATCGGCGGTGGAGCGCAAGCGCTAGGTCGCCCATCAGGGCGCGGCGGTTCCGCAGGCCCGTCAACGCGTCGGTGCGGGCTTCCCGTCGACTCCCGGCAAGGAGTCGCGCGTTCTCACCGCGCGCACGGGCTGAGCGCGCACAGAAGAACGCAAAGCCGATGAAGAGCAGGACGATCACGGCGCCCGAGCCGAACGTGGCGCGGCGCAGCGAAGATGTGGCCCTCCGCTCGTAGTCGCTGCTGGCGACCTCCAGAGCACGACCCGCCTCGTCCGCACGACGCTGGGCGATCGAGGCGAGCGGGGGTACGCGATCGAGCCGCCTCTGCGCGACCAGGACGCGTATCCGCTCGAGTACCTCGTAGTTGGCGTCGAGCGGCACATCGACCGCCGCGAGCTGAGGCGTTGGAAAACTGCGTCGCAGATCGTCCAGCAGCGTCGTTATCCGCCGCTTGGAGACCTCGATGCTCTCGTCGGCGTGCGCGAGTGAGCGGCCGTGAGTGGCGTCGGCCCTGAATGGAAGCCCCTGCAGGGTGTGGAGCTCCGTTTGCGTGACGGCGAGCTTGACCTGCGCATCGCGATGGCGGGTCGCGTCGTTGGTCAGCTTGGTGAGCACGCCGAGGGACACCACCGCGATCAGGGCGGCGACCGCGATCGTCACCGCCGTGGCGATTCGGGAGCCTCTGACCCTTCGCGAGCCGGCCGTTCGTGGGTCCGTGGGCATTCACGTCAGCCATCGACATGGACCGCGCGCGACCGATTACCTCAAATCGGCCGAGGGGCCTGCGGTCGTACCCCGGATGGAGCTGGCCGAGACGTCTCACGGGCCGGCGCCGCCGGAGTGCAGGGATGGCAGACAGGCCTGGAGCGCTCCCTGCGCCTCAGGCGAATGGATGTCGGTGGGCTGTTCGATCTCGACGCCCTGATCGGCCATGCACTCGATGAACTCCGGGGGCAATCCACGCGCCCCGCCCGCGGGAGGGGCGCTCTCGCGAGGGATCGCGGCCGGGTCGGGACGGGCCGGGCTGGTGGTCGTCGTCCCGTCGTCGCCGCCGCCGCAGCCCGCGAGGACGAGCGCGATCGCGAGAGCGCCGATGGTCGCCGGGCGCATCATCGCGCCTGCCCGGCGGAGGCGATCGCGCTGTCCCCCGCCAAGCGGCCGTCGTCGAGGCGCAGCACGCGGTCGGCGCGCTCCGCGACCCGGTGATCGTGGGTCACCAGGATCAGCGTGATCTCGAGATTCCTGTGCAGGGCGCCCAGCAGATCGATCACCATCTGGCCGCTCTTCGTGTCGAGGTTGCCAGTCGGCTCGTCGGCCAGCACCACCCGCGGCGACCGAGCCAGCGCGCGGGCGATCGCCACTCGCTGCTGCTCACCGCCGGAAAGCTGCGCGGGCAGGTGCGCGGCGCGGGGCTCGAGCCCGACGGCCGCGAGGTGCTCGGCGGCCGCCCTACGGCTGTGGGCCCGCTTCATACTCAGCGGAGCGAGCCCCGCCTCGACGTTCTCCGCCGCGGTCAGCGTCGGGATGAGGTTGAACTGCTGGAAGACGAACCCGAGCGCCGACAGTCGTAGGTCGGCCAGCTCGGTCTCGCCGACGCTTTCGACATGGCGGCCTTCGAACCGCACGGTGCCCGCGGTCGGGCGATCGAGCGCTCCCAGGAGTTGCAGCAGCGTCGTCTTGCCCGATCCCGACGGGCCGAGGATGGCGACGAACTCCCCCGATTCGATGGTCAGGTCGAGCGAGTCGAGGGCGGTGACCAGCGTCCCTCCCGTTCCGTATGTTCGAGTTGCTCCATCCAACTCGTAGGTCGGGGGGCCGCCGTCCGGGGCCTCGGCCACGCCGTTCTCCTCTCGCTCGCTCACTCCATGCTCCTCAGGGCCTCGGCGGGTCGCAGCCTGGCGGCTCTCAACCCCCCCGCAGCGCCGGCGACCAGCCCACCCAGCACGGCCAGTGCCACGGCCAGGAGCAGGAGCCCGGCATCGATCGGCGCCCCCAGCACCACCTTGGCGCTTCCCGCCGCGACCTCGCCCTGGCCGAACACGCCGGACGCTTCGGCCTGTGCCACGGAGGCGTCGAGCTTGAGCCCTAGGGCGTCGATCAGGGCGGCCCCGGCCGCGCCGAGCGCCGCACCGGCCAGGCCGCCGAGCAGCCCCTGGACCACCGACTCGGCACTCACCTGACGCACGACGAGTCGCGTGCGCCACCCGAGTGCCTTCAGCGTTCCCAGCTCGCGAATCCGCTTCTGCACACTCGAGAGCGCGAGCAGTGTGGCGATGAGGAAGGCCGCCCCGAGGGCGACGACCGCGAGCGCCGTCCCCAGCTTCGAGGAGAGGTTCTTGGCATCGACGAGGGAGCCGCCAATCCGGTCGGCCAAGTCGGACGCGGTCACGACGTCCGCACCGGGCAGCTCCTTGCGGATCTCCCGGCTGACGGCGTCGACCGACGCTGCCGAGTCGGCGCGAACCAGCATCACGTTGGCACGGCCTTCGCGTTTGGACAGGCGCTGGAGTGCGCCGAGCTCGACATAGAAGTTCGGGGCGGCGCCGCCGAGCGGCGCGGCGGCCAGGCCGACCACCTTGAACCGCCCGCCGGCCAGCTTCGTGGTCTCTCCGACCGCGATCCCGTTCTGACGCGCATAGCCGACGTCGACGATCGCCTCGTCGCGTGCCACGCGCGGCGACTTGGAGAAGTACCTGCCCTTGCGCACCTGACCGCGGGTGACGGGCGCGAGGCCTCGCTTCTCGATGTCGACGCCGGTCACGGTCCGCGAGCTGATGTCGTAGCCGCCCGCATGTGGATTCACCACGGTGCCGGGCGCCGGGACCTTGCCCTCGATGCGCACGGCCTGGAGGGACAGCGCGGACACCGCGTCAGCCGCGCCGTCGAGCCTTGAGATCCGCCCGACCGCCGATTCCGGGAAGCTCAGCTCCGAGGAGATCGTCTGGTTCTGCGTGAACGCCTCGCCCGGCTCGCCGAGGTCGCCGGGATCGAAGTGGAACAGGCCCTCCGGGTTCTCGTCCAAGAGTTGGCGGCGTTCCTTGGCCGATAGCGCGCTGAACGCCGCGGGCCCGGCGTCCGAGCCCTCTCCCGGCAGCTTCAACGGCCGCGTGACACGGATGTCGGTGCCGACGCCCGTGAGAGGTTCGAGCGCCTCCGCCTGAGCGTCGTCGAGCCCCGCGGACAAGGCGCTGACGACGACCACCAGGCAGACTCCCACCGCCAGGCCGAGCGCGGTCAGCGCGGTGCGCGCCGGCCGGCGACGGAGCTCTGCGATCACGAACCGGAGGTAGAACACGTTCTCAGGCCACATCCCGCCGCGAGATGGCGCGCGCGCCGACGATGCCCGCCGCGGCGGCGTAGAGGGCGAGCACAGCCAGGCCTGCGGCCGGAGGGAGCAGGGTGCCGGGGTCCTGTCCGCTGATCGCCGCGCCGGCGGCGCCCGGCGCGAACCGGCCGACGTCGGCGATGTCGGCGACGTCGCCGATCAGCAGCCCCTCGACGAACAGCAGCCAGGCGCAGATGCCCACGAGCGTCGGCACCTGGTCGCGTACGACGGCGCCTAGGCCGACCCCGATACCCGCCCAGAGGGCGGCAGCCATCGAGCCGCCCAACATGAGGAGCGCGTAGTCCCCGCCATCGAGCTGGAGCTCGATGCCACGAGCGCGAAGCGCGAGCGAGCCGACGCCCACCGCGAGCGCACAGGCCGCGAACCCGAATCCCGCGCCGACCAGCATGCTCACCCAGACCTTCGCCGCTACGACGCGGCCACGCCACGGGCTGACGAGGAACGTCGTTCGGATCGTCCCGTGGCGGAACTCGCCGGTGACCGACAGGGCGCCCATCAGGGCCGCGAAGAGAGCGCCGAGGTACTCGCCGCGACCGAACACCATCGTCAGCTCGTCCGACGCGCTGCCGAGGTTCTCCTCACCCACGCCGAAGCTGTGCAGCACCACGGCGAACAGGACCAGGCCCAGCATCGCGCAGAACAGACCGAGGCCGGTCCGCGTCGAGCCCTGCTTGAGCAGCTCGGCGCGAAGCTGGGCCCTCACGATGCCGCTCCGGTCAGCTCGAGGTAGACGTCCTCGAGCGTCCGGCCGTGCTCCGTCAGGTCGTCGAGGTCTCCGGTCGATACAAGGCGGCCACGATGGACGATCAGGACCCGGTCCACGGTCTGTGCGACCTCGGCCAGGAGGTGGCTCGAGACGAGCACCGTTCGGCCCCGCTCGGCGAACCGGCGGAGGAAGGTGCGCAGCCAGCGCACACCGGCGGGGTCGAGCCCGTTGGCCGGCTCGTCGAGGACGAGCAGGTCCGGATCGCCGAGGAGCGCCCCGGCCAGACCGAGTCGCTGCCGCATACCCAGCGAGTAGGTCTTCACCCGACGATCCGCCACGGACTCCAGCTCGACCACGCCCAGCACCTGCTCCACGCGGGCAGGCTCGATCTCGGCCGCGAGCGCGAGCGTGCGCAGATGGTCGCGCCCGGAGCGTCCGGGGTGGAAGTCGTCCGACTCGAGCACGGCGCCAACGCGCCATGACGGGTGCTCCAGCTCCTGGTAGCGGCAACCGAAAGTGAGCGCCTCCCCCGCGGTCGGCTCGGCAAGGCCGAGCAGGAGCCGCAGGGTCGTGGTCTTGCCGGCGCCGTTCGGGCCGAGGAAGCCGGTCACGGTCCCCGCCTGCATCGAGAAGGTGACGTCATCGACGGCGACGAGGTCGCCGAAGCGCTTCGTCAGTGAACTGACGGTGACGATCGGCTGGCGCGACACGGCGTCGGCGGCGACGCGGGGCCGCCCGACGCCGGTCGTGGGCGCAGGGCCGGCCGCGGTCATGCCTCGGGCCGCCGCTCGGACTCGGGATCTCCGCCGGAGGACCTTCGACCCCCGCGCCTCCTGGCGAGGCGAACCAGCCCGTAAACCGCCCCGCAGACCGCCACCACCCCCACGACCGCGGCCAGCACGAGCAGGTGATCGCCGGCGCGGTCGATGCTGGCCATCACCGGCAGGAGGCTGATGCTTGGCATGGCCTCAAGCTACGGGCGCGGCAGCCCCGGCGAAACGTCCTGCGAGGGGAACTTCGGCGTCCACTCCGCGCGGATGGAAGTCATCCTTAAGGGGGACGATTCGACACCATCCCGGCGCTACTCTCGGGTGACAGTGTCATCCACGGCCACGGCGCACCGGCTGTTCGCCAACCGGCCGAGGTCGGGACCGGTCCTCCTCGACTTGACGATCGCGGCAGCCGCGCTGGTCGCCTCGCTACTGCTGATCTCCCACGGTGGCATTCCCGGCCTGTCGGCGGACGACGTGGCGACCATAGGCGACCGTCGCTTCGCGATCGCGAACCTCGGCGATCTCGATCCACTCGGCGTCGTGCTCGCGCTGTGCGCGTCGGCGCCGCTCGTCGCCTGGCGACGGTCGCCGATCGCGGCGTTCGCGGCGATCATGGGGGCGAGCGCGCTGCTGGTCGGCCTCGGCTACCCGCTGTGGGTTCCGCTCGGGGCGGCGGCCGCCTTGTTCCTGCTGGCCGCCAGCCGGGATGAGGCGAACCCGTGGGCGCGCCGCGACACCGCCCTCGTCCTCGTCCTCTTCGCGGCGTACCTGGGGGCAGCCGCGGCCGACCACGGGAGCTTTCCGGGCGTCGAGCTCCTGCACGGCGGCCTCGCACTGGCGGTCGCGTGGTTCGCCGGCGAGCGCATGCGGCTTCGTCGAGCGCAGATCGGCGCGCTCGAGGAGCGCGCGGCGCGCGCCGAGCGCGAGGCGGAGCGCGAGCGTCTACTGGCCGTGGCGGAGGAGCGCGCCCGGATCGCCCGCGATCTTCATGACGCGGCCGGCCACGCGATCAACGTGATCGCGGTCCGCGCCGGCGCGGCGCGCACGCGGCAGGACCCCGAGCGTTCCCAGGCGACGCTCGAGCTGATCGAGGAGCTCGCGCGGCAGACCGCGGCCGATATCGACGGGATCGTCGGCACCCTCCGCGACCGCGGCTCCTTCGACGGGACCGCCGGTACGCCGCTCGGGCTCGCGTCGCTAGACACGCTCGTCGCCCGCCACGCCGCCACGGGCCTGGACGTGAGCGTCGCCAGCCAGGGCGCGCCCCAGCCGCTCGACACCAGCGCCGACCAGGCGGCGTACCGGATCCTCCAGGAAGCCCTGACGAACGCGGCCCGCCATGGCACGGGAACCGCGCGGGTCGAGCTCGCGTTCGGTGACGCGGCCCTTGAGCTCGCGGTCAGCAACCCCGCGCCCGGTGCGAGCCCGGGAAGGTCGAACGGTGGCCACGGACTGATCGGAATGCGCGAGCGCGCGACGCTGCTGGGCGGAAGCTTCGATGCCGAGCAGGCGGGCAACGCGTTCCGCGTCCGCGCCCGCCTTCCGTACGGAGGCGCCAACGCGTGATCCGCGTGCTGATCGCCGACGACGACGACCTCATGCGGGCGGGGCTCGCGGAGCTGCTCTCGAGCGACCCGTCGATCGAGATCGTCGGCCAGGCGGCGACCGGGCGCGAGGCCGTCGAGCGAACGCGGCGCCTGGAACCCGACGTGGTGCTGATGGACGTCCGCATGCCCGATCTCGACGGGATCGAGGCCACCCGCGAGCTGGCGAGCGCGGCGCCCAAGGCGCGAATCCTGATCCTGACGACGTTCGAGCAGGACGACTACGTCTTCGGCGCCCTGCGTGCCGGCGCTTCCGGGTTCCTGCTCAAGCGCACGCGGCCCGAGGAGCTGATCGCGGCTGTACACGCCATCGCCGCGGGCGACTCGCTGCTGTCTCCGTCGGTTACGCGCAGCGTTATCGACCGCATGGCCCAGCAGCCGACTCCCGACCTGGCCGATCGCACCGCGCTCGAAGAGCTCACGCCGCGCGAGCGCGAGGTGCTCGACCTGCTCGCGCGCGGCCTGTCGAACCGCGAGATCGCCGCGGCGCTCGTCGTCGAGGAGTCGACGATCAGGACGCACGTCAAGCGGGTCCTGATGAAGCTGGACCTGCGCGACCGGATCCAGGCAGTGATCTTCGCCTACGAGACCGGTCTGAACGGACCGCCGCGGGGATCGACCGCCGCCAGGTCGAGGTCCCCGGAGACGCCAGGATTTGGCGCCATCCGACAGGGGCATTCAGATTGACGAGCCAGACCGGAAGCGAGCTCGCGTCACAGCTCGGGCGTGACCGGGCACTCCGGCAGGCTCGCGAGGTTGTCGACCACCGCGTCGTCGGGATCGGCACGCAGGTACGCGCGCCCCTCCTCGGTGTGCGAGACGTGGATCGGCTGCTCGATGCCGCCGCCGGCCTCCGCCTCGATGAACAGATCGAGCTCGACCTCGTCGTCCTGGAGCAGCTGCGCCCCGTCGTTCACGCTGATCTTCCAGAGCTTTCCGTCGGTGGGCCAGCGTCCGCCCACGACCTGGATGGCCGCGTCGACGTCCTCGGGGGTGTCGCGCTTCACGCAGCTGACGCCGAGGCGTGGCGGCAGGCGGCGGTAGTACACGGCCAGGTGGTGGCCCAACCAGACGTCGATCGGCACCCCGATCGTGGGCAGCACGGTTCCGCCGGGGCGTTTGCCGAGGGCGGACTGGATCCCGCCTCGAACCATCGCGTTACCGATCCAATCGAAGGCGATGAGCGTGACGACGAATTCGATGGTCGCGAAGACCAGGAGCCCGACGATGGCTTCGACCGTGAGCAGCGCCCCAATCCCGTAGGCCAACGCGTACGGCGTCGCGACGATCGCGATCAGGCCGAGGGCGCCGACGATGTACCCGAGCGTCGTCGGGCTGAAATCCGGAGTCACCTCGGGCTTGGGCGGACGCAGCGTGGGTGCCACGCCCACGCCCCGCGGAAGCTCCGCCACCAGGGGTCGGACGCGGACGAGCTCCGCCTCGTAGTCGTCCGCGCTGATCTCGCCCCGGCACTTGGCGTCCGCCGCCTCGCGCAAGCCGCTCTGGAGGGCGGCTAGCGTCTCCCCGGTGGAGGTTCCGATCTCGGACTCGTCGGGGTCGTCGGACACCAGGGCCTCGCGCGGGACGTCGTCGAGATCGAGCTCGTAGGTCACTCGGAACGGAGCGTCGAACTCGTAGTACCAGGTGCTGTCGCTGATGCGCCCCTCGACCACGAGCCGACCGCGCTCGCTGTCGGTGCGCTCCACGATCGTCGCCTCGAAAGACTCGAGCCGGCGGGTCTCCCCCGTGATCTCAATGTTGAGCGGCTTCTTCAGGAGACATGGGGCCGAGTCGTCGAAGTCCTCGTCGTCGAGGCAGAAGCTTCGCTTCACCGTGTCGCGCACCCCGAGCAGTAGGCCGTAGCCGGTCGCCGCCAGCGCCGTATGCTCCGACGGGTTCTCCGCGAGGACGGATATGGGTAACGCCTCCTCCGGTGGAAGCTCGTCCATCGTGCGGAGCTGGATCACCATCGACTCGTGGGTCTCCGCGCCGACCGGGTAGCGTTGAACCTTGACGTCGAGCTCGCGGACGACGTCCGGCTCGGTGGACGCCGGATCGACCTTGAGCCCCGGGTCGGGCAGCAGGTCGACGACGCCGTCGCCGTCGCCGAGCTTCACGAGCTCGGCCCGCACGGCGTCACGGATCCGGCCCGCGATCGAGTCGAGGACGCGCCGCCCGAGCTGCTCGTCCGTCTCGGTCGGGTGGGTGATGCGCTCCTTGTCGACGAGCAGCTCGCCGACGTTCGAATGCGTGATCCAGTACACCTCGGCGGAGTCGAGGTCCCAGATGACGCGTGGGTCCTGCCCGCCGAACGCCGTGGATCCATTCGCCCTGCGATCGACCTCTTCGGCCGCGGCGAAGAGGTTCGAGACGGGCGGATCGGGCGCCGGACCGGCCACCAGCCGCGGCGCGTCCTCCGCGTTGAAGTTCAACGAGACCTGCTCCAGCCCGGACGGAAGCACCCTGCGCCCGAGCTGCTCGTGCACGGTGAGGTGACCGTAGAGCGGAAGCTCGTTGTTGGGGATCGTGCGCGACTGGCCCCCCCTGTACTGCCCGTCGGGAATCGTGACCGTCCTGTCCCCCAGCGGGGGCACGGACACGGGTCCGATATCCGTGATCACGACCTTCGAGTCGTCCAGGCGCAGGTCGATCGCGAAGTGTCGGGCCGGATCGTGCGCCTGGCCGGGCGCATCCTCCTCCTGCCAGAGGCGCCCATGCGCGTCGAGCACGAACCAGACGCGGTCGAGCGTGAGGTTCACCGTCACGGTGCCCTTCTCCATGTAATCGCCGGGTGGATAAGGCTGCGTGTACCTGCCGCCGCTGTACTCGGCCGCGGAGTCGGCTTGGGCGCGCTCGCGATGGACCTCGACGATCGTGTCAGGGCGCTCCATCGTCGCCTTCCTCCTCGAAGGGGACGAGAGTCGTCTCGTGGACGCCCGTCGCTCGCGGCGCTCGAGGCTTCGCCTCCCGCTCCGCCTTCTCGATCGCCTCGCGCAGATCGGCGCTCATCGGCTTGGCGGAGCCGGCGGCGACGGCGCGCTCGATCCCGTCGTTCACGTCCTCGAGGAGGACGCGCGTGTGGCTCGGGTCCTGGCGCAGCCACTCGTCGACGCCAAGCGCAAGCGTGTGGAGCTCCTCGAGCAACTCGGGGGTGAACTCGAAGCGGGTGCCGAACAGCCGCTCGAGCGGCGCGAGGTTCTTCGGATCGATCGGGCCCGGGGGGGTGGGCTTGAGCCGGACCGTACTCTTGACGGCGAAGGTGAGGTCGCGGGACCAGTGCCCGTCCGGTTTGCCCGCCGGCTCCCCCGCCTCAGGGCTCATGCCCCGCCCGCATGAGCGGAATGCTATAGGCAACTAGATCGGTGCGGGCGGCCGTGCGCGGCGGGCTCGTGCGGCCCACATGGCGAAGGAGAACACCGCTATGCCGCAGGCGATGTCGAGGCACACGTGCGCCTGCCGCCACCACGGCATGGAGGTCGCTCCCGGGACGAGGTAGTGCCCGATGCCGATCAGCCCCGATCCGGAGTAGACGGCGAGCAGGACGAGCGCGCGGGTGGAGGGGCCGCGACGGAAGAGCAGGTAGCCGGCGAGGCCCGCGGCGGTGAAGACGAACCAGGCCCCGAGCACTATGGCGGCGCTCGAAGGCACGGCGTCGGGAGCCTTCGGGTAGTCGGAGAAGTTCACGGAGTTGTCCGTGTAGTGGACGATGGAGACCACCACCGCGACCGCGAGGATCGCGCTCAGGATTCGCACTGCCCGCCGGTGCTCATAGCCGCGCATCGGAGACGTCCCCCGCTCTCGTTAGCGTGTCCATCCATACACTACTGTATTGATGGCCGCTCCGACTCGCACACCTCGCACCAGCTGGATCCAGGAGGGCCTGCGCGCCCTTGGCGTCGGCGGCCCGGATGCGGTGCGGATCGAGAAGCTCGCGCAGGCGCTCGGTGTCACGAGGGGCGGCTTCTACTGGCACTTCGAAGACCGGCCCGCGCTGCTCGAGGAGATGCTCGACGCGTGGGAGCGGCTGGTCGTCGACGAGGTGATCGATCGCGTGGAGGGCGAGGGCGGTGACGCGAGGGCCAAGCTGCGGCGGCTCGCTGCCGTCGCCTCGTCCAGCCGCGACCTGGTGAAGATCGAGCTCGCGGTCCGCGACTGGGCCCGACGCGACAGGGCGGTCGCCAGGCGCCTCAGGCGCATCGACAACCGGCGGATGGACTACATGCGCTCGCTGTTCGCCGACTTCTGCCGCGACGAGGACGACGTCGAGGCGCGCTGCTTCCTGGACTTCTCGCTCTTCGTCGGCAACCACCTGATCGCCGCCGATCACGGCGAGCGCAGCCGCCCGGACGTGCTGAAGCTGGCCCTCGAGCGGCTCCTGGCCTAGACGGGCGCCGACGCCGAGCGAGCCCCGGCGATACTTCGGCCGTGGACGAGCGCCGGACGACCCCAGTCGAGCTCTTCTGGGACCTCGTCTTCGTCTTCGCGGTGACCCAGGTCACGGCGTTCCTCGCGCGCGATCTGTCGTGGACCGGCTTCGGACGAGGAATGCTGCTCCTGGCCCTGGTCTGGTGGGCGTGGTCGGCGTACGTCTGGGCCGCGAATGCCGAGCACGAGGGGTCCCGGGCGCTGCGCGCCGTCCTGCTGCTCGGGATGGTGCTCGTCTTCGTGGCCGGCCTGTCGCTCCCGCAGGCCTTCGGCGACTCGGCCTGGGGTACGCGAAGCTCGCGGGCGCGGTGGGACTGCTCGCAGTCTTCGCTCTCGGCGGCGGGCTGTCCGCGCTCTGGGTGACGGCGCTCGCGACTCTCTGCTGACGGCGCTCTGCGCGCTCGAGATGCTCGAGCCCGCGGGGAGCGGCTGACCGCGGACGCCTCCGCCGCGACACTCCGGGCCCTAGTCAGAAGGGTCGGCCTTGAGCAACGCGACCAGGCTGTCGTGATCCTCCTTGCAGGCCGGGCAGCCCTCGAGGTGTGCCGCCAGGCCGGGCACCGCGGCATCGGCTTCCTCGCGGTCGACGGCGAGCTCGAGCTCCACGTAGCGATCGAGTTGCTCGAAGCACTCGTCGCAGGTGACCTCCGGGCCCGCGGGACCCAGCAGCCGGGCCAGCACGTCGGTCGGATCGCGGCGATCGCGATCGCTCACAGCGTCCCTCCTTCGGTCTGGTGGGCAAGGTCGAGGCCGTCGTCGGCGAGCCTTCCCCTCAGCTTCTTCCGGGCGTCATGCAGTGCCTTGTACAGGGCGCCGCGCGTGGTGCCGAGCCGCTCCGCCAGCACGTCGATCGGCACGCCGTTCAGCGTGAGCGCAACCAATACCTCGCGCTGATGACGGGTGAGCACGTCGGCGATCGCCTGCCGCACGGCAACCATGAGCTCGGAGGTCTCCGCGCGATCGGCGGGCAAAGCGCCGCGGTCGGGCAGTCGCGCCCAGCCGTCTTCCTCCAGTGGGACCTCGCGGCCCCGCCAGGCGCGTCTGCGGACCTTCACCGCCGCCTCCAGCAGCGCGAACTTGTACGCCCAGGTCGTGAAGCGGCTCTCTCCGCGGAAGGTGTCGAGCTTGCCCATGATCGCCATGAGCGCATCATCGGCTGCCTGCGTCGCGAGGTCGTCGAGCTCACGTGCGTTGCCGTCCACCTCGCGCCGGCGGCGCGCCACCTCGAAACGCGCGGCGCGCAGCAGGAGCGCGTGCAGGCGCTCGATCGCGTACTCGCGCTCGTATCCGCCACCCGAGAGGGCCTGGACCCAGGCGGTCGAGTCTGCCTCGTCGAATCGCTCGTCGATGGAGAGTGCGGGGTCGGGCATGCTCAGAACAGCATTGCGCACGCGGGCCAAGGGCTCTCAGCCGCGGACTCATACCTGAGTTAGCGACCGGCGAGCCTCGTGTCTTACGTTGTCGTATCCGAGCACGCGGAGGTAAGAGGTCGGGGGGCGGAGTCGCTAACCGAAGCGTGAGCCACCGGGACATCGATCGCTCTGCCGTGGAGCGCGCGGCGCGGGACCTACTCCGCGCTCTCGGCGCGGACGTGGATGCGGAGGCCCTCGAGGAGACGCCGCGGCGGGTCGCCGACGCGTATGCCGAGCTGCTGACGCCGCAGCCCTTCCGCGCGACCACCTTCCCGAATGACGAGGGCTACGACGAGCTGATCGTGGCCCGCGCGATCCCGTTCCACTCGCTCTGCGTGCACCACCTCCTGCCATTCCACGGCGTCGCCCACATCGGCTACCTGCCCGGCGAGCGGATCATCGGGCTGAGCAAGCTCGGCCGGGTGGTCGAGCTCTTCGCACGCGACCTCCAGATCCAGGAGCGGCTCACGACGCAGATCGCCGGCTGGCTGCAGCGGGAGCTGGAGCCCAAGGGCGTCGGCGTCGTCCTGGAGGCCGAGCACCTGTGCATGTCGCTGCGGGGGGTCCAGAAGATGGGCGCAAAGACGGTCACGTCCGCGCTCCACGGACTCGTCCGCGACGACCCCCGAACGCGCCAGGAGTTCCTGGCCCTGACCACGGCGGCGACGTAAGAACCGCCGTCGCTCGGACGCAAACTCACCGAGAAGCCCCCGAGGGGCGTCGAGAGAAAAGGAGATCCCATGGCCACCACGACAGTCCAGGGGCGAACGCCGGCCTACGAGGCCGCGGCTTCGGCGAACGGCGGCAACGTCGCCGCCGGCCGCGCCGACTGGCGCGACGCCCGCTACCAGGCCTTCGCGATGCTGCGGCTCGCGTTCACGGTCGCCCCCATCGCCTTCGGGCTCGACAAGTTCTTCAACGTCATGGTCGACTGGCCGCAGTACCTCGCGCCCTGGATCGACGACATCGCGCCTGGAAGCGGCCAGGACTTCATGTACTTCGTCGGCGTCACCGAGATCGTGGCCGGGCTGGCCGTGGCGATCAAGCCCCGCTACGGGGCGTACGTCGTCGCCGGGTGGCTGGCCGGCATCGTGGTCAACCTTCTCACCTACTCGGGGTTCTACGACATCGCGCTGCGCGACTTCGGACTCATGCTCGCCGCGCTGACGCTTGCCCGGCTTGCGTCGGTCTACGACCCGCCCTTGCGGCTCGGCCGCCGCTGAGCCACACCCTGAGTAAGCGCGGCGGGCGCGGTGCCGCTGACGGATCGACAGGAGCCACGCTTTGGGGGTTCCGGAACAGGAAAGGTCCGCTTAGGCTGGGTGTGCGAATCGGACCCGTTCGACTGCAAGCCCTGGAAGGACGTGACCTAGAGACCACGCGGCGAGCGGTCATGAGGCCGCCCGCCGCGATCATCCCCGGCTCGGTCGCGCTAGACGCGAGTGAACCCCTCGTGAGCGATCTCGATCTCCTCGACGAGGATGTCGTCGCCGCTCGAGTTGAGCCCAGGCGCGCTGTACTTGCACGGCCAGCCCCGCTTGAAGCTGTATGTGATGACCGACTTGCCCTCCCAGTCCACGACCTCGATGGTGCCGTCCTTGCGAGCGCTTTCGACCTTCCCGTCGATCACCTCCTGGCGCCAGGCCCACAGCTCGCTCCTGGCGTCCACCCCGCGCTTGAGCGTGATGTTGGACCACTGGAGCTGGCCCGGGAACTTCTGCACCAGTGACTCGTCCCGCTCGTCTGCCGCGGTGTGCGTCACGACCTGGTGCTCACTCGAGAGCCCCGTGCACTCCTTGAAGAACCCGGCCGACTCGGCTCCACCGAGCTTGAGCTTGAAGTAATAGGTGCCAATGGTCTGCTCCTCCGCCATGGGCCTCCTCCCTCTGGGTCAGCGGCCACTCCGGGCGAGGCGTTATACGTGAAGTGCGACGAGGGGCCGACCCGCCGGACCTGGTCGAGGCCGGCCAGGCGGAAACAAACCGACCGCCCAGCGGGCGGTCGGGGAACGTCGGGGATGATTCCATAGCGGGGGCGGGATTCGAACCCGCGACCTTCGGGTTATGAGCCCGACGAGCTACCTGACTGCTCCACCCCGCGTCGCGACCAACAAGGTTAGCGCCGCGCGAAAGCGACTGTCAAGAAGCATCGGCAGCCGCGTGGACCGCCTTTAGGACGTCGTCGTTGGGCGGGTTGTCGCCCGCGTCGTTCGCCATGTGGGCCCAGGCGACGCGTCCGTCGCGCCCCACCACGAGCACGCCGCCCAGCTGCGCCGGGTGACCGTCGGTGCGGCCTTGAACCAGGCGCTCGGTGGCCGAGACCTTGACGCCCTTGGCCACCACGCGCGGGCCGAGCAGCTCGTCGAAGGTCGCGATCTTCGCGCCGGCGGCCTTGTAGGTCTTGCGGTCGGGGTCCACCAGCAGGCGCAGGCCGTCCAGCTCGTACTCCTCCATGAAGTGCTCGGCGTGACGCGGCGTGCCCTGGCCGATCACGGCCAGCCGCGCGCCGGCCTCTTCGAACCTGTCCCGGTCGCGATGCAACTGCACCGCGTGCGCTCGGCAGAAGATTCAGCCGTAGTGGCGGAGCCAGACCAGCACCGCGGGGCCGTCGGCCCACAGCTCGCCCAGCCGCACGTCCTGGCCGCGGTGGTCCTGGAGCGTGAAGCCGGCCAGCTCGTCGGCGCGGTCGGGCGGATTGGTCTCCTGGCGCCTGCCGGCGGTGCCGCGCAGGCTCAGGTTCGGCAGCCGGGGCATACGGGCAGCCTACAGGCCGCCCATAGGATCCCGCGCGTGCGGATCGCGGTCATCGACCTGGGCACGAACTCCACGCGCCTGCTCGTAGCCGACGCGCGCGGCTCGCTGGTGACCGAGGTGGATCGGCGCACCGACGTCACGCGCCTGGGCGAGGGCGTCGACGCCACCGGGCGGCTGAGCGACGCGGCGATGAAGCGCGTGTTCGAGACGGTCGCCGCCTACCGCGAGGCGATCGACTCACACGGCGCGGAACGGACCGTGGCGGTGGCGACCAGCGCCGTGCGCGACGCTCGCAACGGGGAGGAGTTCAGGTCGCGGCTGCTCGACCGCTACGGCATCGAGGCGCGCACGATCCCGGGCGAGGAGGAGGCACGCCTCACGTTCCTCGGCGCGACCAGCGCGCGGGCCAGCGCCGGGGGCGGTCCGACGCTGGTCCTGGACATCGGCGGCGGCAGCACCGAGTTCGTTGAGGGCGAGCCGGGGCGGGAACCCAGCTTCCACGTGTCCACACGCGCGGGATCGGTGCGCCAGACCGAGCGCCACATCACGGACGACCCGCCGCCCCCCGATCAGGTCGCGAGCCTGGCCGAGGAGGTGCGGGCGATCGTGCTAGCCGACGTGCCGGAGGCGGTACGGGCCGAGGTCACGAAGGGGATCGCGGTGGCCGGCACGGCGACGTCGCTCGCGGCCATCGACCAGGAGCTCGAGCCCTACGACCCCGCGAAGGTGCACGGCTACCGGCTCGAGCTGGCCGCCTGCGAGCGCATCCTGGCCGAGCTGGCCGAGCTGCCGCTCGAGCGCCGCCGTCAGGTGACCGGCCTGCACCCCGATCGCGCTCCCACCATCGTGGCCGGCGCCGTGATCCTCATCGAGGCGATGCGTGCGTGCGGGCTCGAGTCGATGGAGACCAGCGAGGCCGACATCCTGCACGGCGCGGCGCTGGAGGCCGCAAATGACGCAAATAGCGAGGATTGACTCGCCGAATCGGCGTATACATCGGGCGCCAAATCGTCAGTTGGCACTTGCCCCATAGCGGGGACGGGGGTTATAATCCTCACGTCGGGGGCGCCTGCCATGCCGAGAGGCGCGATGGGGGTCCTCGATACATAGGTTCAGGCGAAGCCGCATAACATCGGCGCCTCCCGCCGTCTGAGCCACCAGGCCCCTTCAAGGCACGTACCCCTGCCCGTCCTGATGGGGCCGCTTTCGGAGCCGTCCGCACGGAGTGCGGGCGGCTCCGGTCTTTTCGGGCCCGTGGACCGGGCTCAGGCCAGGTTCGAGCTGCGCGGGTAGGCCACGCTCGGGTCCGTCAGCACGTTGACGAGCGCCGGCTTGCCGGACCCGAAGGCCCGCTCCAGTGCCGGCTTCAGGCCCGCGGGCTCCGTGACCAGCTCGCCGTGGCCGCCCAGCGCCTCGACCACGCGGTCGTAGCGCAGCCCGGACTGGAGGTCGGCCGCTACCGAGTACCCGTAGAGGAACTCCATCGGGTGCTTCTCGAGCCCCCAGATTCCGTTGTTCCCCATCACGCCGACCACGGGCAGCCCGTGGCGGACCATCGTGTCGAACTCGAGCCCCGAGAACCCGAACGCGCCGTCGCCCAGGAGCAGGCACACCTGACGGTCCGGCCGCGCGAGCTTGGCGGCGATCGCGTAGCCCGGCCCGGAGCCCAGGCAGCCGTACGGCCCCGGATCCATCCAGCAGCCGGGCTCGTAGGTCTCCATCATCCGGCCCGCGTAGGAGACGAAGTCGCCGCCGTCGCCGATCACGATCGCGTCGCGGTCGAGCACCTGCGCCAGCTCGCCGTACACGCGCATCGGGTGGAGCGGCGCGCGCGGGTCGGCCAGCTCCTCCCGCTCGGCCGCGCGCTTCTCGTTCTCCACCTCGCGGAGGCGGTCGAGCCAGGCCGAGCGCGCGGAGCCGGGACCCTCGCCGCCCGCCGCGGCGCGCAGCTCGTCCAGCGTCGCGGCCACCCCGCCGTAGAGCTCCGCCGCCACGCCGCGCGGGTGCGGACGCTCCGGCGGCGCCGAGCCGACGGCGACGATCCGCGTCTCGTCGCCGAACGAGCCGCCGAAGCCCAGCCGGAAGTCCATCGGGACGCCGACGACCAGCGCCACGTCGGCGCCCTTCAGGCCCGTGCCTCGCGCGCGCGAGAAGAACAACGCGTCGTCGGCCGGCACGCAGCCGCGCGCCAGTCCGTTCAGGAACACCGGCACCTGAAGCTCCCGGCACAGCCGCCGCAGCGCGTCCTCGCCGCGGGCCCAGTACAGCCCGGTGCCGGCCATGACCACCGGCCGCTGGGCGTCGCGGAGCAGCGCGGCGGCGCGCTCGATCGCGCCCGAGTCGGCCGCGGCCGGCGCGGCCAGCGGGTCGTACGGCGCGGGCGCGACGCCCTCGCCGGCGGCCGCCTCCATGAAAACGTGGTCGAGCGGGAAGTCGATGAACGCGGGGCCGCTGGGAGGCTCGGCCGCCGCCAGCAGCGCCCGGTCCACCAGCCCCGGGATGTCCGCGGTCGACTCGGCCGTGCGGGCGAGCTTGGTGAGCGGCGCGGCGAAGGGCACGTGGTCGATCTCCTGGAGCGAGCCCATCCCCCACCGCCCCGCGGGCGCGCGGCCGCCCAGCACCACCACGGGCGAGCCGTTGGCCTGCGCCGACGCCATAGCGCTCATCCCGTTGGTCACGCCCGGCCCGGCGGTGAGCGCGCACACGCCCACCTCGCGCGTGGCCTTGGCCCACCCCTCGGCGGCGAACGCGGCGGCCTGCTCGTGCCGCACGTCCACGATGTCGATGCCCTCCTCGCGGCAGCCGTCGTAGATCGAGAAGAGGTGGCCGCCGGAGAGCGTGAACAGCTTCGTGACGCCGGCCGCGCGCAGGCGCTTGGCGACCAGGCGGCCGCCGTGCAGTTGGGTCTGCTCAGCCGCCGGCCGCACCTCGGTGGACATCGGCGCGGAGGCTACTTCGGCACGGTGGCCCGCGGCACCGCGGCCTGCGGCACCGCGCCGTCGAAGCGCGAGCCGTCCAGCGACTCGAGGTCGGGCGCCCAGATCGGCACCGGCTCGGACTTGCCCTTGAGCGGGATGGCCCCGCGCTCCACGAGCGCCACGGCCTCGCGCGTGAGCAGGCAGCGGGTGGCCTCGGTCAGCAGGACGCGGTCGCCGAGCTCGCGCGTCGCGTGCTCGACGCGCGCCGCCACGTTCACCGCGTCGCCGACGACGGTGAACTCCAGCCGCCCGCCGCCGCCCACCGAGCCGGCCGACACCGGGCCCGAGTTGATGCCGATGCCCATCCGCAGGCGGTCGCCGTAGCGGTCCTCCACGGCGAGGGCGATCTCGCACGCCGCCTCGAGCGCGCGGTCGGCGTGGTCGCGCAGGCGCTCCGGCGCCCCGAACACGCCCAGCACGCCGTCGCCGATGAACTTGTTGGCGTGACCGCGATGGCGATCGAGCAGCGGCACCACGAGACCGAAGAAGTCGTTGAGGTAGGAGACCGTCTCACGCGCGCTGGCGCGCTCCGCGTACGAGGTGAAGTCGCAGATGTCGATGAAGACGATCGAGACCTCGACCTCCTCGCCCTCGAGCATCGTGCCCTCCTCGAGGACGCGCTCGGCCACGTCCGGCGCCACGTAGCTGCCGAACGCCTCACGCAGTCGCTCGCGCTCCTCCAGCCCCGTGAGCATCGCGTTGAAGCTCCACGACAGCGACCCGAGCTCGTCGCCGGACACGACCGGCGCGCGCGCCGACAGGTCACCCTGCCGCACGCGCTGGGTGACCGCGAGCAGCTCCCGCACGGGCCCCATCACCGAGCGGGTGACCAGCAGCGTCAGCTCGAGCGAGATTGTGAACGCGACCACCACCGCCACCAGCACGTCGAGCCCGAGGTCGGCGAGCTTCTGCCGGTCGGGACTCGAGAGCCCGCTGACCACCACGCCGGTGATGACGTTGATGATCGGCAGCGCGCCGAGCAGCTTCCAGCGCAGCTGCGCCCCCACGCCGTCGCCCGAGAACGCGGCCGGCAGCTGCTCGGAGATCTCGTCCACGACCGGTCGCAGGGCGATCTCCGACGCGAAGAAGTGCAGGATCGCCGAGTAGGCCACGGCCAGGGCGGTGCCCGCCGCCACGATCAGGCCAGAGTACGCGGGCAGTCCCAGCTCGATCGGGATGTAGATCGACACCGGCAGCACGATGAACACGAGCGGCTGCCACCACTCGCGCGTGACGAACTCGAGCGGCAGGCCGACCGCCGTTCGCCACGCCTCCTCCGCCCCCACCTGGCCGCGGCCGCCTTCCATCCACTCCCGCAGCGGCGTGGAGCTGCGGAAGACCTTCTTGGCGCCGGCGGCCAAGGCCACCAGCACGCACGCCCACGAGAAGCCGATGATGCGGTCGAACTCCTCGGCGTTGATCCGCTGGTAGAGCGAGAAGATCCCGAGCGTGCCGAGCGTGACGGCGAGCGCCGAGACCAGCTCGAAGGCGAGATAGGCCAGCAGGTAGCGCCTGCCCAGACGCCGGTACAGCCACCCTGTCATCCGGCGGGTCATCCCCCAGATTGTGGCGCACCGGCAGGCGCGCCACTGCCAGGCCGCTCTAGCGCGGCGTAAGCGGCGGCAGGCCCTGCGTGCCCTCGATGCCGAACGGGGCCGGCACCAGCGGGGCCTTGCCCTTGTCGACGCGCGGGTAGCGCGTCTTGCCCCAGAGCTTGGGCGGCTCGACGAAGCACGGTGGGAGATCGTCCATCTCCGTGTCGACCGGGTCGAGCCGGCCGACCTGGTCGGTGGTGCCGTTGCCGTCCGGGTGGTCGGCCCTGCACTCGAAGTCCTCGTGGATGCCCAGCAGCTCGCCGCGGCGCAGGTTGTTGGCCGAGATGTAGGAGTTGCCGCGGTCGTACTTCGGGCGCTCCGGCATGAGCCCGAGGCTGCCGCCGTTGATCACGCCGGCCTGACCGAGCATGTAGCGCGGGATGCCGTCGGCCAGCTTGGGCAGCTGGTGGTAGAAGCCGCCGGCCCCGTTGCCGATGAACCCGCCGAGCTGCTCCTGGCCGTAGTTGGCGAACGAGATGATCGGGTTGAGCTCCGGCAGGAAGGTGTGCAGGGAGGCGAACAGCGGCTTGGCCTTGCGCAGGAAGTTGGCGGCCTTCGGCAGCGTCTTGGGCGACAGGTCGATGACCGGGCGCAGCCGGCGGAACAGGTTCTCGAGGTCCGGCGCGAGGTTGCCCAGGTCGCGGACGGTCGGCCCGAGGTCGTCCGCCACCGGCTTCAGGTTCCGGACCAGCGGGCGGGTGTTGGTGGAGAAGGTCTGGAGGCGCGCAAGCGTGGTACGCGACTCGTCGAGGAACGTCGGGAAGATCTCGAAGACCTGCGCCAGCGACTCCCTCTGGGCCGCCGTGGCGGAGAAGGTCGCGTTCGAGTTGACCACCAGGTCGTGCAGCTGGCCGTAGCGCTCGTTGAGCGCGGCGAACACCACGCCGGTGTTCTTCACCACGCTGCGCACCGCGGTGTGCTGCTTGTCGAGCACCGACAGGACCCCGGCGCCGGACTCGGCGAAGTCGCCGAGGTTGCCCAGGGCCGAGTTGAGGTCCTTGCCGCCGCCCTGCTTGATCTGCTCCGCGGACTCGGCCACCCAGTGCCGGAACGCGTCCTTGGTGTCCGGGTCGAAGATGCGCAGGATCTCGTCGAGCTCGACCGTGCCCTCGACCTGCGCGTCCGCGAGCGTCGCGCCGTCCTCCAGCGTCCCGCGCCGGCGGTTTCCGGGCGTCAGCTCAACGTAGGTCTCGCCGAGCAGCGTCTTCTGCCGCAGGATCGCGCGGGTGTCCCGCGCGACCGGCGTGAACTTGGGGTCGATCTGGAGGGTGACCTTGGTGCCGTTGGCGCCCTTGTTCAGCTCCTTCTGGCGCACCTTGCCGACGTTGACGCCCGCGATGCGGACGTCGGCCTCCTGGGCCAGCGTGGTGGCCTCGGGGAAGTTGACCTTCAGCACGTACTCCTTCGGCTTGAGCGGGATGGCGCCACCGAACGACAGCCAGAGGAACAGGAGCAGGCCGAAGCAGGTGAGCGTGAAGATCACCATCGACAGGATCCGTCCCAGGCTGGGAGCGTTCTTCTGCATTACCTGCCACCCGCCTTCGACTTGAGCGCCGGGGCTCCCCTGAGCGGGATCGGCAGGCCCTTGAGGACCGACGGATCGCTCGGCGGGATGCGCACCTTGCCGCCCGGCAGCCTCAGGCCGCCC